>PIVL01000820.1 GCA_003354145.1 Paracoccaceae bacterium | reverse complement strand
GGGCGAGCAGCGCGGGCGCCGGCACCTTCCGTGAGCTGGTGTAGCATGGCGGCGTGAAGACGATCAGGGTATGCCGCGGCGTGACCGTGGAGGCCGCGGTGCTGCTGGTGCACAGGCGGGAGTTCGACGACCGCGAGGCGCGCGGGCTATGGGCAACGGACGCGGCGATCCGGAACGTCGCGATGACACGGGCCTCGCGGGAGCTCGTGCTCATCGCGGACGACGCCGTCATCCAGAACAGCCGCACGCACGATGGGACGGCGATGCCGGGACTAGGCGTCGCCGAGCGCTTCTTCTGGACGCAGGACGTACCGGCAACCGCGATATTCGCGGGAAACAGGCCGGCAAGGGAGCCTACCGCGAGGCGGCGCGACGACGTCACGGAGGCGGGGCGGGAGCTGCTCACGGCGCTGGGACGACGGGAGCCGGCAGAGCGACAGGCACGATGGTGGGCGCTGTACGAGCAGTCGGTGAGAGCGAACGCGGAGGAGCACCCGCGCTCGATGACGCAGCGCCTCGCGGAGGGCACGCAGCGCAAGCAGCTCGCCAGCGCCGCGCTGAGCGCGCTGCGGAATCGTCCGCGCCGGGTCGGGGTGCCAGGGGAGCAGGCATCCGACGCGCTACAGACGCTGGTCGACGACTTCAACCGGCGCGCCGCGGCGCAGCTCGCGCAGAGGCGGGCGCGCCAGCAGGACGGCGCGGGCCCGGTGCCGGTGAGCGTGGAGGAGGGGAAGTGGATTCTGACGCGCGGCGACGCGCTGCTGCCCGCGGTGCACTGGACGCTCGGCGCGTCGCGCCCGCAGGCGGCAACAAAGGCGCAGCACCTCTCGCACCTCGTGTCGGTGCCGTTCATCAACACCGCGCAGTGCGACGAGTCGTACCCGGAGCACTTCTTCGTGACGCGACTGGCGTGCACGGACGAGCACCGGCT
>PIVL01000072.1 GCA_003354145.1 Paracoccaceae bacterium | reverse complement strand
GAGGCCGGCGACGGCACCACCACAGCGACTGTTCTGGCTCAGGCCATCGTCAGCGAAGGCCTTAAGCGCGTTGCTGCCGGCATGAACCCGATGGATCTGAAGCGCGGCATCGACATTGCCACTTCCAAAGTTGTTGCGGCCGTCAAAGACGCGTCGCGCGAAGTCAAAGACAGCGACGAAGTTGCCCAGGTTGGCACCATTTCCGCCAACGGCGAAGCAGAAATCGGTCGTCAGATCGCTGATGCGATGCAAAAAGTTGGCAACGAAGGCGTCATTACTGTTGAAGAGAACAAGGGTCTGGAAACAGAAACCGAAGTTGTCGAAGGCATGCAGTTTGACCGTGGCTACCTAAGCCCATACTTCGTCACCAACGCAGACAAGATGACAGCCGAGCTTGAGGATTGTCTGATCCTGTTGCACGAAAAGAAACTGTCCTCGCTGCAGCCAATGGTTCCGCTGCTTGAGTCGGTTATCCAGTCCACCAAACCTTTGCTGATCATCTCAGAAGATGTTGAAGGCGAAGCGCTGGCCACTCTGGTTGTCAACAAACTGCGTGGCGGTCTGAAAATCTCGGCTGTTAAGGCTCCTGGTTTCGGTGATCGTCGTAAAGCCATGTTGCAAGACCTTGCAATCCTGACCGGTGGTCAAGTGATCAGCGAAGATCTGGGCATGAAGCTTGAGTCAGTTACAATGGACATGCTTGGCACAGCCAAGAAAGTTCAGATCACCAAAGACGAAACCACAATCGTGGACGGCGCTGGTTCCAAAGCTGAGATCGAAGCACGGGTCGCACAGATCCGTCAGCAGATCGAAGAAACCACATCGGATTACGATCGTGAAAAACTGCAAGAGCGCGTTGCCAAACTGGCCGGCGGTGTTGCTGTTATCCGCGTTGGCGGCATGACCGAAATCGAAGTGAAAGAGCGCAAAGACCGTGTTGACGATGCGCTGAACGCAACCCGTGCAGCCGTCCAAGAGGGCGTTGTTGTTGGTGGTGGTGTTGCTTTGGTTCAGGCTGGCAAACTGCTGACCGGTCTTGAAGGTGAAAATGACGACCAGAATGCTGGTATCGCCATTGTTGCCAAAGCCGTCGAAGCGCCTCTGCGTCAGATCGCTGAAAATGCTGGTGTTGACGGTGCGGTTGTTGCCGGCAAAATCCGCGAGAGCAACGATGCGACATTTGGCTTTAACGCCCAGGCTGAAACCTATGGCGACCTGTTCGCTGACGGTGTTCTGGACCCGGCCAAAGTTGTGCGTACAGCGCTTGAAGATGCGGCCTCGATTGCTGGTCTGTTGATCACAACCGAAGCTATGGTTGCTGATACCCCATCCAAAGACACCGGTGGCGGAATGCCAGGTGGCGGCGGCATGCCCGACATGGGCGGCATGGGCGGCATGATGTAAGCCACGCGCTTTACATCGTAGAGTTCGAAAAGGGGGGCCGTCTGGTCCCCCTTTTTACATTGCTTTGGCCTAGTCTTCAGTCCCAATCTTGTCCTGCGTCCGGGTATCAAAATCATCAGCGTCATGGCGCTCGTGCAGTTGCATTTCTGGATCACCAAATGTCCGGTTCACCATGCGGCCGCGTTTGACGGCGGGGCGGGCATCGATCTGTTCGGCCCAACGCAGCACGTTCTTGTAGGCCTTCACTTCGAGAAACTCGCCAGCGCTATAAAGTCGTCCCAGAACAAGCTGTCCGTACCATGCCCATATCGCCATGTCGGCAATGGTGTACTCTGCGCCGCACATATATTCATTGTCTGCCAAATGGCGATCTAACACGTCCAGTTGGCGTTTGGTTTCCATTGCAAACCGGTTGATTGGGTATTCCCATTTCTCCGGCGCATAGGAGTAAAAATGGCCAAAGCCTCCACCCAGATAAGGCGCGCTGCCCATCTGCCAGAACAGCCAGGACAGGCATTCGGCGCGGTGTGCGGGATCAGATGGCATGAAAACATCAAATTTCTCGGCCAGATACAAAAGGATAGCACCAGATTCAAACACCCTCGTTGGCGTGTCGGTGCTGTAATCGCATAAGGCCGGTATCTTTGAGTTCGGGTTGATGCCGACAAATCCGTGGCCAAACTGCTCGCCCTCGTGAATCTTGACCAGCCAAGCATCGTATTCTGCGTCCTTGATCCCCAGCGCCAGCATTTCTTCGAGAAGGACCGTCACCTTGACCCCGTTAGGTGTGGCCAGCGAGTATAGTTGAAGCGGGTGCTTGCCGATTGGCAATTCTTTCTCGTGGGTCTCGCCAGCGGTGGGGCGGTTGATACTGGCAAAACGGCCACCGCTTTCGGTGTCCCATTTCCAGACGTCAGGGGGGGTATAGTTCGGCGATTCGGTCATATTTCGATCTCTGCTTGTCGTATGTTCAAATTACCGGGTCACCGTAACGGCGACACCGTCCAGCGCAAGAGGGTCCGGCAATATGATCGTCGGATGAACTTGAATCGGGGCGTTGTCGTCTTTAGTTTGACGATCATATTTCAAAGTAGGAACGCACATGGACAACCCTCAGAACACAAACCCGGGCTTTCGCGAGAGCGTTGATAAACTTTTGCGGGCCGCCTTTGACGCTGCGGGCGAGGCCGATCTTGTCAAGCAGTTGCGCAACGACGGTGATCTGGCTGGTGAGATCGTTTTAGAAGGAAAAAAGGGATTGATTGGCTATGCCGCACTGTCAAACATGGCGGCACCCAAGGGCTGGCTCTGTCTGGCCCCGGTGGCTGTGGTCCCAGTGGCACAGGGGCTTGGCCACGGCAAAACCTTGTTGGCGATGGTAATAAAATGGGCTGCGGAACGGAATGCCACCGTGGTTGTTTTAGGCAGTCCAGATTACTACGGGGCAAATGGGTTTTCAACGGATCGCGCCGCCCGACTGCAAACCCGGTATCCGGTCAAATACACGTTACTGGCTGGACCCGGTGACGATGTGCCCGAAGAAACGCTGATCTATCCAGCTGCGTTTGATGATCTGGACTGAATGAAACAGCGGTTTTGGTCTTTTTCCTCTCTCTGTTTGGCTCTATCTGGCTGCTATGCGTCTGTTGATCCTCTGCCTTTTACTATTGCCCGCCGCTGCGCGCGCTGATTGTGTCATCCTGCTGCATGGGTTGGCCCGCAGCGAGGCGTCGTTTGCCGTGATGGAAGAAGTAATTAAGGCGCAGGGATATGATGTAGTGCGGCCTGGATATCCGTCGACCGAATTGCCCATTCAGGCGTTGGTGGATCAAACATTGTCACAGGCGGTTGCCGAATGTGGCGACCAGACCGTGCATTTTGTAACCCATTCGATGGGCGGGATACTGGCCCGCTATTGGTTGCGCAATCATCGGCCTGAAAAGCTGGGTAATGTGGTGATGCTGGGCCCACCCAATCAGGGCAGTCAGTTGGTGGATGTGCTGGATGACTGGGAGGCGTTCGGCTGGTTTAACGGCCCGGCAGGCCAGCAACTGGGCACCGGTCCTGACAGTCTGGTCCGGCGATTGCCGCCAGTGGATTACCCAGTAGGGGTGATTGCTGGTGACAAGTCCCTAAATCCAGTTTTTTCGGCGCTGATCGACGGGCCGGATGACGGTAAAGTGGCGGTTTCGGAAACTCCGGTCGAGGGCATGGTTGACCATATGGTTTTACCGGTCACGCATACTTTTATGATGAACAATCCAAGGGTCATTGCCGAGGCATTGTATTTTATTGAAACCGGAGAGTTTCACCCCGATCTGTCGTGGCTGGATGCGGTGTTCGGAACGATAAAAAGAACTTGCCTTGTCCACGATTGTGCAACGGAACCAACAAGGTGACTGCGCTGGAGTTTGATCTGACCGCAGATATACTGCTGCCGGGGCAGGGCGTGGTGTCGGCGACATTGTCGATTGCGGATGGTGTTGTGGTTGAGGATACAGTCGGGCACCCAGTTGATCTAAGTGGTTATCTGGTGTTGCCGGGGATTGTCGATTTGCACGGCGACGGGTTTGAGCGTCATCTTGCGCCACGTCGCGGGGCAATGAAGCAGATGGCAGAGGGTGTGATTGCAGTCGAGGCGGAATTGGCGGCCAATGGCATTACCACAGCGGTCATGGCCCAGTTCTACAGCTGGGAAGGAGGGTTGCGCAGCCCTCAATACGCAGCCGATGTCTTTGCGGCGATCCAGAACGTGCGACCAGTTGTGGTCACTGATTTGATCCCGCAACTGCGTTTTGAAACCTATTTGCTTGATGATTACGCGGATCTGCCCGGCAAGATTGCCAATTGGCAAGTGCGCTATGTGGTGTTTAACGACCATCTGCCCCATGACCGGCTTGCGGCTGGCAAACGGCCGCCAGGTCTGACCGGGCAAGCACTGAAAGCGGGGCGTAATCCCGAGAAGCATCTTGAGATGCTGATGGCGTTACACGCGCGATCAGGCGAAGTGCCTGCCGCGTTGGATTGCCTGACACAAAAGCTATCGGCGACTGGTATTCGGCTGGGTAGCCATGACGACAACACTGCCACACAACGCGGCATCTGGCATGACCGCGGTGTGCGGATTGCCGAATTCCCGGAAGCTGCCGAGGCCGCTGAGGCGGCGAGAGATGCTGACGATTTTGTCATTCTGGGAGCACCCAACGTCGTGAGGGGTGGTTCGCACAAAGGTAATGCAAGTGCGGTTGACCTGGTGGCCATGGGGCTGTGTGATGCTCTGGCCTCGGATTATCACTATCCCTCGCCCCGGCGCGCGGCGCTTATGTTGGCACGCAGTGGCGTGGTGGACTTTGCGACCGCCTGGAGTTTAGTGTCGTCCGGTCCCGCACGAGTTCTTGAACTGGTCGATCGCGGATATTTTGCCGCTGGATTGCGGGCTGATCTGGTGATTCTGGAGGCGGGCAGTAAACGCGTGGTGGCCACGATGTCGGCAGGGCGGTTCAGTTACCTGAGCGGCGATGTGGCAGCACGGTTTTTCTGAATTGCGGATGATCCGCTTGTGTTGAGTGTCGGTTTTTGAGTATTTTTAACGAGAAGAATTAGGGTGTTTCGGCTAAGATTTCGGCCGGATCACCCGATTGAAATGGCCCATCTTGCGACCTGTTTTGATATCGGTTTTGCCATAAAGATGCAGGGCGATATCGGGTTTTTTGGCAAGGTCGGGAACACGCGCCATATCGTTGCCTATCAGGTTTTCCATGATCACGTCAGTATGGCGCTGGCCGTCTCCCAATGACCAACCGGCAACGGCACGAATATGTTGCTCGAACTGGTCAACGGCGCACCCATTTTGGGTCCAGTGACCTGAATTATGCACCCGTGGGGCGATCTCGTTAACGATTAAGCCGGATGACGTAACGAATAGCTCGACGCCCAGAACGCCGACATAATCCAAAGCGTTCAGGATGTTGGCGGCCAGCAGAACGGCATCGGTGCGGAGCGCAGGTGACAGGCGGGCCGGGATCGTTGTTGTGTGTAAGATACCATTGCGGTGAACATTTTCTCCGGGATCAAAACAGGCGATTTCGCCGTTCAGGCCACGCGCTGCAATGACCGAGACCTCATGGCTGAAATCGACGAACCCTTCAAGCAACGCCGGGGCGCCTGCCATGTCCGCATGACCGCTGGCCGCATCTGCGGGCGCATTCAGGCGCACCTGGCCCTTGCCATCATAGCCAAAGCGGCGGGTTTTCAGGATGGCTGGGGTGCCAATATCTGTCAGCGCCGTTTCAAGGCTGGCAAGGTCGGTAATGTCAGAAAACGAAGCGGTTTGCAGGCCCAAACCTTGCAGAAATGTCTTTTCCGTCAGGCGGTCCTGGCTGATGCGCAGCGCCTCGCGTCCTGGGCGGATCGGGCGGTATTGTTCCAGAATATCCAACGCTTGTGTCGGGATGTTCTCAAATTCGTAAGTGATGACATCAACGGAGGCCGCAAACCGGGTCAGCGCATCAACATCGTCATAGGCGGCGGTTGTTACCTGATCGGCGACATGGCCTGCTGGAGGATTGGCTCCGGGCTCAAAGATATGGCTGCGAAACCCCAGTCGAGCGGCAGCAACGGACAGCATACGACCAAGCTGGCCACCACCAAGGATGCCAATCACGGAACCGGTGGGCAGCGCATTAGTCATCTTGTGGCACCTCTGGGATCGATGCCGAGAGGGCGGCGCGCCATATGTCCAGTCGATCAGCAAGGGCAGCGTCCTGAAGCGCAAGAATGCCAGCCGCCAAAAGGCCTGCATTGGCAGCCCCAGAAGCGCCAATAGCCATGGTTGCAACGGGAAAGCCTTTGGGCATTTGCACGATGGAATAGAGCGAGTCCACACCCGACAGCGTGCGAGTTTGCACCGGAACGCCAATCACCGGGACACGGGTTTTGCTGGCCATCATACCAGGCAGATGTGCCGCGCCTCCGGCCCCTGCGATAATCACCTGAAGCCCGCGCGATACAGCGGTTTTGCCATAGTCCCACAATCGGTCCGGAGTGCGATGGGCTGAAACGATGCGGGTTTCATAGCTGATACCCAACTCGTCCAAAACATCGGCGGCCAATTTCATTGTCGGCCAGTCTGACTGACTGCCCATTATTATGCCCACATGTGGTTCGGCCATGATTTATCCCCGCCTCTGAAAGAGCGCGCACTATAGCCAAAACACCGGGCTAGGCAATGATGTCCGGGGTCAGGCGGTCATGGATCAAAGCGATCTGGTCTTTCAGGTGCAATTTCTGCTTTTTCAGGCGCCGGATCGTCAGTTGATCCCCAGTGCCTTTTTCGACAAGCGCTGTGATTGCTTCGTCCAGATCACGATGCTGGCGACGGAATTCGACAAGTTCAACACGCAAAACATCGTTCGTTTTCATTGACATATCTTTTGGAGCGTTCATGTCGGTGACTCGAAGTAAGGAGGTACTGCGGCTCTATCCTAAGCGGAGAAGTAGTTTTCCACTAGCCCTTGTTAATGCGACGTTTTCCACCCATATCTAGTATGTGTGGTTGCCAAAGAGGGACCACGCGACACGTCGCTTTACGGCAAAGGACGAAACTGATGACGAAACTTACCTTGGGCTCGTACCCGCATATGCTGGGATTTGAGCAGTTGGAACGCTTGCTGGAACGCTCGGCCAAGTCCGGGAACGAAGGTTATCCTCCGTACAACATTGAGCAAACATCGCAGCATTCGTACCGCATTACGCTGGCCGTGGCCGGTTTTGGCGAGGATGATCTGGCGATTACGGTCGAAGATCGCCAATTGGTGATCCGGGGGCGGCAGCGGGATGACAGCGACGGGCGGGTGTTTTTGCACCGTGGCATCGCAGCGCGGCAGTTTCAACGGATGTACGTCCTTGCAGATGGCGTCGAAGTCGGTGAAGCAATCATGGAAAACGGATTGCTGCATGTGGACCTGACGCAGGCGACGCCTGAAACTGTCGTTCAGACAATCAATATCAAGAAAGGGTAAGACATGAATTCTCCATTTAAATTCAAAGAGCCCAGCGATCGGATCGTATATGTCAAAGCCATAGATGTGGCGGATTTGCCTGATGAGGTACGTGACGAAATCGGCGATCTGGAACAGCTTTATGCGGTGCATGATTCCGAGGGCCAGCAACTGGCGTTGGTCGCCGACCGCAAACTGGCCTTTACGTTGGCCCGCCAGCACGATTTCGCGCCCGTGGCGGTGCATTAGGCGATTGTGAGTTGACCGGTAACATAGAATTTTGGGTGTTGGAGGCGTTTTCTGTCGTTCGCTGCAATTGCACACAGTCAAGCTCGAACTACGTAAAGCAACTGTTCAATCTCCATTTAGCTGAAACTTACCAGCAATGGCGGCAAAAAGCATTCTTGCATGATGCCGCTTTAAAGCGACGCCGGAAAAATGCCCCCAAATGGCGTTGCTACTGGAATATTCGCATAGATTAAAAAACCGTCGGGTACGTCAGTATTGCCATGAACAAGATTGTGCAATAGCTAGCGAGAGTGAGAATCTTGAGAGACATAACATCGGCGTTACTCGTCGGCTTCGCGGTTCTCATGACCGGGCTGGGTGGCGTTGCGCACGCGTTGCCAAATGACTGTTCCGGCGGTCACTGTGATGCGCAAATATCCTTGTCCATCGACATGATTCACTCGGACCAAACAGGGGCAGGGCCAAGCGGCAGCGCTCTTCATGGAACAGACGACACGAGACATGAGAGTTGTAACCCTTACTTCTGTCACGTTCTTGCCCTTGCAACTCAGCATTCGATGGTGGCCTTCGTCCTATACGAGCCTGCATTTGTGTGGCAAAGTGTGCACCTTTCGGCACTCCAGGAGCCGGATAATTTGGACAGGCCACCCAACCTCTAAAGCTAGTCACCGTTGCGCTGGTCTCTTAAAGACATGCGCCTTGACGAGCCGCGGATAGACGCTGCGGCCGACCCAGCTTCTCTAGGTTAGGACCAACTAATGAACCGAAAATACTTCTTGATCGGCGCGTGCGCTGTCGCAGCTATTGCTGCTTTCACCTTTCTTCGACCAGAACCCGCAAACAAGACCATGCAAGAGCCAGCAGTCAAAGGCGGTGCCATGGTCGCCGTGCAGATACCCCTTATCGACGGCAATGCTGCCACAGGACAGAGCATATTCGAGAATGCATGCGCGTCATGCCACGGCACCAATGCGGCAGGGAAAGAAGGTGCAGGCCCACCGCTAATCCATGTTATTTATGAACCCAACCACCATGCGGACGAGGCATTCCAACGCGCGGTGGCGTTAGGCGTCAAAAGCCACCACTGGCGTTTTGGAGATATGCCCCCGGTGGAGGGTCTGACACGCGGCGATGTTGCCATGATCGTTGCCTATATCCGCGAACTACAACGTGCCAACGGAATTCAGTGAGGATCAGATCATGATGAAATTTGTTATATTTGCCCTAATTACTACCCTTGCCACAGGCGTTCTTGCGCATTCCCGTTTGGACAAAACAACGCTAACTGACGGCGAAACAATTACAGATATCCCTGATGAAAGCAGCTTTGATTTCGCCAAAGAAATTCGGATGACACGGGTGGAAGTGGGGTTGTTTCAGGTGGCATTAGACTAAGGACCAGGGAAATTGAGACGCATCCGGAGCAAGGTTTAACTGATCACGTGATTGGCCCTTCGGATGACGTTTGGCTACAGTGTATCTATGTGCAGTTTGTTCCGGCTAGCAACGTTGCAAGGTCTGCGGATATCAATGATGGTGACATTGCAGGGAATGATTTGACGGATGGATGCTGGCAGGGATTGAAAAATGCCCCTGCATTTGAGATTTGATTAGTCAGATCGGCGCTAGAGCTTGGGTATGAACACAGAACGAATTTGGGGCTGACATGAACAATTGGGGTGAAACAGACCGGCCACCGCTGCCGGTAAAGTTCACTGATATTTCCGGGACCTCGGTGCTTATCACCGGCGGAGGCTCTGGCATTGGCGCAGCTTTGACCGATGGATTTTTGTCGCAAGGCGCGCGGGTTGCCTTTGTTCAGCGGTCTGACGGCACCGCATTTTGTGATGAGATGGAGGCGAAACACAACAATCGCCCGCTGTTCATCCCTTGTGACATCACCGATATTGCACAACTGAAAGCCGCGGTTGAAACGGCTTCAGGCGCACATGGTTCAGTGCAAGTGTTGATCAACAACGCCGCCAATGACACCCGACATGCCACCGAAGAAGTGACCGAAGAATTCTGGCGCTGGTCCAGTGACATTAACCTCAAGTCCTATTTCTTTGCCTGTCAGGCAGTGATTGCGGGAATGCGCGCTAGGGGCGGTGGTGTAATCATTAATTTCTCGTCTGTTTCCTACATGATGGGCATGGCGGGAATGCCGATTTATACAGCCTCAAACGCAGCGATCACGTCACTGTCCCATAGCCTTGCGCGGGAATTTGGCGGCGACAACATCCGCGTCAATTCCATCGCTCCGGGTCTGGTACTGACGGACCGGCAAAAGGATTTGTGGTTAACTCCAGAGGGCGTAGCCGAGCACGTCGCCCAGCAATGTTTGCGTCAGGTTCTGGTTCCAGACGATATCGTCGGAACTGCGCTGTTTCTTGCCTCGGGTGCCAGTCGGATGATGACCGGCCAAAGCCTTGTGGTGGATGGCGGTCTTGTTGCGCCATGACAAGTGACCAGCAGTTAACCAACCCTTTGACGGAGCCTTCCCTGTGACCACTCCACGCCCCAACCGGGTTTTGATCTGCAACACTTGCGCGCGTGCCTCGGATGCGGGGCCGTTGGCCCTTGATGTTGAGGCGCTGCGGGATGCGCTGCAATCAGCCGGGCTGGCGGAACAGTTTGTGGTGGCAGAGGTCGGCTGTTTCGGGGGCTGTTCAGACCCGTCGGGCATTGCATTTCAGGGGCAGGACCGTGCGAGCTATGTGTTCTCTGGTACCGATCTTGCCAGCGACCTGAACGATGTTCTGGCGTTTTGTGACGCTTATCTTCGGGCCAAAGACGGCTGGATCGAGGATGCGCGCCCATTGGGGCGGTTGCGTCATTGCCTAAGGGCGCGCATTCCGGCGTTTTAGTTGTTTTCGATGGTCACGGTCGCTTTGATCGGCTGACCGTCAACTGACAGGGCTTTGTGGTCATTGGAATAAAGCCCAACCTCTATTTTGGCGGTTCCCTTTGGGAGCGATCCGACATGATACCAATCGCTATAGATTCGGGCGATTTTGGTTCCATTTACATAAAGATGCGCATGCCCTTCGCCATCAACCGCACTTTGTCCGGCGTGGTCTGCGGCAAATCGGAAATTACTGACTTCAAGATGCAGGTTCCAACCTGCTGCCGAATCCGGGATCAACTCAATGTCCAGGCTGGGCGCTGTGCCGGTGACTTCCTGCAATGCAGAATGATCATGCTGGCTTTGGTCATGTTCTGGGTCCTGGGCTGAATTGCCCACAGAATGGCCAGTCGCGTGGTCGTGACCATCCAGCGTTACACCATAAGATGCGGCGACCAAAAAACCGATGCCGCCTCCAAAAACCAGCCCGATCAACAAAAGTGGAATTGAGCGATCCATCTATAGTCCTTTCACAATCAGCTTTCGCCGTTCCGGGACCAGAAATATCCGCAGAAACTGCCCAGCAATGCCCAAGCCACAAACCCGACGCCAAGCGCGCGCGCGGCAAATAATGCGCCAATTTCCGGCGGTACTGGCCCCGCGAATTCATCTGGCTGCGGTGCTCCGATCAGATGCGGTGCTGCCAGCAATACGGCGGCCGCACCCCAAGCCGTCCAGGATTTGCCAAAACCGATCAACCACATGGCGACGCCAGCCGATGCGACAGTGGCAAACCACCAATATTGACGCACATCCAAGTCGGCCGAGGCGACGCCTGGTACTTCTGGAGGCAGTGAAAATGCCGGGGCCAGATGCGCGGCCAAAAACCCCGCCAGCCCCCAAAGCAGACCCGTGCGCCCATCAATCATCGCACCACGATCTGCGGCAATCGACATCAGTGAGACAATGACAAGAGCGTAACCAGTGTAGGTCAGCATGGTGAACAGCACGCTAAGCGCGTTGCGCATCAGCTCAAAATTCCCAAGGTCCTGAATGGCACTGACCGGGTCAGCCCCAAAATGCACCAATTGCCCGGATTCATATAGTTCCGCATGAAGCAGAACAGGCTGCACGAACACCAACTGCAGCAAGGCGGCAATCAGCCCCGCTGCAGCACCAGCGAACACCGCGCTGGCTACAATGCGTGTAAACATTCTGGCTAGTGGCAGGGAAAGCCAGTGGCGTGACGCACGTCATGGGCCGCGTCGTGCAATGTCGACGCCTGCACATGGCCAACGACAAACATGATGCCAAGGCCAAGAACTGCTGCGAATAGTGCCGGAAAGATGCGTGTGGCTATTCCGGTCTGCGTTGTGGTCCGAGTTGTAATCTGTGCGTTCATTTCATTCTCCTTACTGTCACACCCGACAGTGTATCTGCGTTTGGGCCTGGCAGGTTTCCTGGCTTGTGGGTCAAAACGTGATGCCGACCTTCCCAACCCGGATCGGGCAAGTGGTACGTTGGCACCCGCTCTCCACTTACAGTCGCGGGGGCGGCTTCGGAGTTGAACCGAATTCCCTCTTGGCAGCACGGTTGACCCGAACAACACCAAGCTCTTTTTGTCTACATCTCGTGCGCCCACTTTGGCAATACAAATGTTGTTGGCCAGCTAAACAATTCTACGCAGTAGATAGATGTCCATGATCCAACCGTGATCGGCGCGCGCCGCCGCTCTGGTTTGTACGATCTGATCGGCCACATCTTTCAGCCGACCATGCGCAAGGATCTGGTTGGGCATGGCGACATAGGCGCCCCACCAGATGTCATAGTCGTTTGGGTTCAGCGTGGTAAATGCACAGCTTCCATCCAGCATAATAGCAATGGTTTCAACGCCTTCTGGCCATCCTTTGTCACGCAATTGCCGCCCGGTTGTGACCAGGAACGGAGCGCCAATATCATTTATCGGAATTGCATGTGCTGCTGTTAGCGCTTGCAATGACGTGATCCCGGGAATGACGGTCAGCTTTGGCATCGGCGACAGGCGCGCAGCAATCCGCAGAGAGCTGTCATACAACGACGGATCGCCCCAGATCAGCAAAGCAACACTCTGCGTATCCGGTTTACTGGCCTGAATAGCGGCCTGCCAGGCAACCGCAATGGCGTCGTGCCAGTCGTCCACCCCGTCAAGATAAGCAGCATCAGTGTCGCGTTTCGGCAGATCGAACTCAACGATTGCTGACCTGTCGTCGCCAAGCACCCGGTCACAGATCGCCAACCGAAGGTCAGCAAGATCAGATTTGTCCGAGCCTTTGCGTGGAATTAGAATCAAATCGGCGTCCCGGATCGCCTGCGCCCCCTGAAATGTCAGATGATTCGGATTGCCAGTGCCAATTCCGATCAGGGTAAGCTCAGTCATCATCGGCCAACGGTCCATAAAGAATAAGCGCCGGATTGTTTGAAATTCCCTGCTCCAGCGTTTTGGCCAGTTCTGCAACTGTGCTGCGCGTCAGCGATTGTTCCGGTGCGCTGACGGCTTCGGCGATCAGGGCAGGGGTATCAGCGGGCAGACCCTTGTCGATCAGGACAGCGGCCAGGCCCGGAAAGGTGCGTTTGCCCATAAAAACAACGGTGGTCGCTCCGGGATCAGCTAGTGCTGCGAGGTCAAGGTTTTCAGGCAGTTTGCCTGTGACATCATGGCCGGTGACAAACTGTACCCTGCGCGCGGTCATGCGACGGGTCAGCGGAATTCCCGCAGCGGCAGCGGCGGCGCAGGCCGAAGGGATTCCGGGGATGATCTCATAGCCAATGTCGGCAGCACGCACAGCAGAGAGCTCTTCCTCAAGTCGGCCAAAAATACCGCTATCACCACTTTTCAGACGTACCACGCGGGCACCACTTTGAGCGTAATCCACCAGCAAACGACTGACATGATCCTGCTTGGGCGACGGCCGCCCGGCGCGTTTACCAACACCCACCAGATCGGCCCTGGGGTCGGCATGTTGCAGGATCGGACCCGAAGACAGATCATCAAACAGGATCGCATCAGCGTTTTTCAGGCGATCAACGGCTTTTAGCGTCAACAGCTCCGGATCGCCGGGGCCCGAGCCGACAAAGCTCACAAATCCGCTCATGTCTTATCCTCGGCGATCAGGTGGAAAAACGTACCGGTAACGTGTCCCTTGCGCGATCCGGTTTCCGGCACCGGGGTGCCCTCGGCGTCGACTACATGGGCCAAAGGAGCGTCGGGTTCGTCGATGATGGTGGTATAGTGGAACTCGTGACCACGCAGGGATTGCCCCGCGTCAAATCCGGGCATCGGTGCGTTCAGTTTGGCGCGGCGATAGCCAAGGTGGAACTTGCGTTTCTCGTAAGATGTCACAAGGCCAAGCAGCCCGGCCATCTGGTGACGCACACCGTTTTTGTCGATCAAAGCCGTGCCAAGAGCCATGTAGCCCCCGCATTCACCATGTATTGGTTTGGTTTCGGCATGGCTGCGTAAACCCGTCAGAAAAATGTTGTTGGCTGCAAGCGTACCAGCGTGCAATTCGGGATAACCCCCGGGCAACCAGACCAGATCGGCATCTTTTGAAGGGGCCTCATCCGCAAGCGGTGAGAATGGCAGGATTTCTGCACCGGCCCGTCGCCAACCCTCAAGCAAATGCGGATAGGTAAAGGAAAACGCGGCATCCTGGGCCAACGCGATACGCTGCGCAGGGGATGGGGGGAGGTCGCCAACTTCGCCCTTTAATGGTGACGCAGCAGCAGCTTTCTTCAGAGCGTCCAGATCGACATGTTCCCGCAAGAAACTGGCATATCCGGCAATTGCGGCCTCAAGGTCGGGATGCTCGACTGCCTGAATCAAACCCAGATGGCGTTCCGGCAGGGTCAGATCTCCGCGACGGGGAAGGACACCAAGAACCGGTAGGCCGACCTGTTCCATGCCCAACCGGGTCAGGCGTTCATGGCGCGGGCTTGCAACGCGGTTCAGGATTACCCCGGCGATCTTCAAATCCGGATTATAGCGAGCAAAGCCAAGTGCGGTCGCGGCCGCCGACTGCGCCTGACCGGAAATGTCCAGCACCAGAACCACAGGCCAGCCCATTCGGGCCGCCGTTTCGGCACTGGTCCCGTTGCCGGTTGCACCTGCATAGGCGACGCCGTCAAACAGACCCATTGAGCCTTCGGCAACAACAATGTCGGCACCTTTTGATTGCGCTGCAATTGTGTTCAGCAGATTCGGCCCCATTGCCCACGTATCAACATTGTAAGACGCGCGCCCAGCGGCAGCGCGGTGAAACGCAGGGTCGATATAGTCTGGCCCGCTTTTAAACGGTTGCACGGCCATGCCGTCTTCTGCAAATGCGCGCAGCAGACCTAGCATGACGGTCGTTTTGCCCGTTCCAGAACTAGGAGCCGAGATCAGCAGTCCACCGGGACTATTCATTGGTCGATCCTTCTGTGGCCGACTGCGGGCGATAGCGCCGGTCGTAATGCGTTGAATACAGGCAGCTTTCGTCAAACCCCTCTTGCGACAAGGCTGGGCCGACAAGGATAAGTGCAGTTCGGTCGATAGCGTCGTTCATCATCGCTTTGATCGTGCCAAGCGTGGCGCGAATGATCTGCTGATCCGGCCAACTGGCGCGATAAACCACGGCAACCGGGCAATCAGGTCCGTAAGCGGGGGTGAGCTCGTTGACCACTCCATCCAGATTGTGGATCGACAGATGAACCGCCAAAGTCGCACCGGTTGCTGCAAAATTGGTCAGGGTTTCGCCCGCTGGCATCGGCGAAGCGCGTCCCTGCGTGCGGGTCAGAACCACCGACTGCGCGAGGCCCGGAAGGGTTAATTCGGTGCCCAAAGCGGCGGCGGCAGCAGCAAACGAAGGTACGCCGGGTGTGACGCTGAACGGGATATCCTCTTCGCGCAGGCGGCGTAATTGTTCGCCCATTGCTGACCAGACCGACAGATCTCCGGAATGCAGCCGCGCCACGTCTTGGCCTGCGTCATGGGCTTTGCGTATTTCGGTGATGATCGCCTCCAGATCAAGCGGGGCTGTGTTGATTACGCGGGTTCCGGGGCTGCAATGACCCAGAATTTCCTGCGGCACCAATGATCCGGCGTATAAGCACACCGGGCAGGCGGCGATGATATCGCGCCCACGCAAGGTTAACAGATCAGGTGCGCCGGGGCCGGCGCCGATAAAGTGAACGGTCATGAAGTTGGTCCTGTGGCGATGGCGCATGTGGCCAGTCTATCATCTGAAATATGGCGACCGGTTAGCAAGCGTGCATTTGGTCCGGCAGCGGCAAGAGCAGCGGCCTCGGCAACGCTTCCGGTGCCGCGTTCGCGCATGGATCGCGTGGATTGGGTTGTGGTTTTGGCGTTGGTCAGCGCCTCTGCGGTGACCGGTAGAATTGGCAGGCCAGTAGCCGTACCAAGGTCGCTCAGGCATTTGGCTGCGCATTTGTCATCAGGTGCCGCGAGTGCATCGATTGCGCCTTCAGCGGCCAACGAAAGCGCACTTTGCAGGCTGGAGATTGTGGCTGACGCGCGAAATCCGAACCCGGCAACAATCATCGGGTGACGCTCCACTGCACAATCGGATAGGTCGATTTCCAGCCGCGTTTTGCCCCTAACGGAGCCGCGTTTGCCAGCTCGATCCGCATCAGATCGCCACCATGGGTCTGGTGCCAGTGACTCAGCAAAGCTTCGGATTCAAGTGTCACGGCATTGGCGACCAAACGGGTACCAGAGGGCAACAGTTCCCACAGCTGATCAAGCATGTCAGATGACAGCCCTCCACCAACAAATAC
>PIVL01000819.1 GCA_003354145.1 Paracoccaceae bacterium | reverse complement strand
GAAATGGAACGCCTGATGCGGCTGCATGACGACGTTATGCGTGTTCTGACCATCAAGGTCGACGAGCATAAAGAGGGCCCATCGGTCCAGATGCAGAAACGTGACGAACGCGACAGCCGTCGCGAACGTCGTTGATCTTAGCTTAGGAAAAGGACGCTAAACCATGGCAGCCAAACCATTTTTCCGTCGTCGCAAAGTGTGCCCCTTCTCGGGCGACAACGCACCTGCGATCGACTATAAAGACACCCGCCTGCTGCAGCGCTATATCAGCGAACGCGGCAAAATCGTACCGTCGCGCATTACTGCTGTGTCGGCCAAAAAGCAACGTGAACTGTCCCGTGCGATCAAACGCGCGCGCTTTCTTGCGCTGCTTCCCTACGCTGTGAAGTAAGGAGTACGCATCATGCAAGTTATCCTTCTGGAACGTGTGGCCAAGCTTGGCCAGATGGGCGATGTCGTGGACGTGAAATCGGGTTATGCCCGCAATTTCCTTCTGCCACAGCGCAAAGCCTTGTCGGCCTCGGCCGCCAATATCGCCAACTTCGAAGTGCAAAAAGCACAGCTCGAAGCACGCAACCTTGAAACCAAAACCGAAGCCGAAGCGCTTGCCGTCAAACTTGATGGTCAGCAGTTCATCGTGATTCGGTCTGCTTCGGATTCCGGCTCGCTTTACGGCTCGGTCACCCCGCGTGACGCCGCCGATGTCGCAACCGAAGAAGGTTTCAGCGTTGATCGCAAACAGGTCGTCCTGGCGGCGCCAATAAAAGAACTGGGGATTCACACTGTATCTGTGGTTCTGCACCCCGAAGTGGCTGCAACGATCGAACTGAACGTTGCGCGCTCTACTGAAGAGGCTGAATTGCAGGCCTCGGGTAAATCCATTCAGGAGCTGGCCGCAGAAGCTGAAGCAGACGCTGAATTTGAGATTGCTG
>PIVL01000380.1 GCA_003354145.1 Paracoccaceae bacterium | reverse complement strand
CAACCGCCTGACGCGCTGGCCAATATCCGAGCGGCGATGATTGAGCAGATCAAATCCACACACGGCTCAAGCGGCCCGTGGAAGCTGCCAATGCCGTCGGTCGTTTCCGCAGCAACAGCTGCCTAACTCACCTGTTTGATCCCCGGTACAATCGCTTGCAAGGGGGAAACAATGCCGCATTTGGCGTCAGTTGCGTTATGCGCTGACCCCGAACACCTGCCACTGACCGTCAATGCCTTTCATCTCATGCGCAACCTGGTCGGTTGCATCGCGGCGACCCCGAAGCCAAACGTTTCCACGAGATTGCACGCACCATGATCCGCGACGGATGGGGCTCCACAGACTCTGTTTATCGACATTTTTTCACTACGGCTAATATATCCGACGCCACGACTGAAGAGGCGGCTGTCCAAGCGCAAACCTCGGCTTCACCATCAACAGCGATACTTTGTTCCGACCGCAGCATTCGACACTAAGGGCGGATTGCTGACTTTCTCTGTAAGTGCGAACCAACCCTGCCGAGACATTGGAAGCCGATGTTCAGGCGACCCCTGAAACTGGGTTTCACTCTGCACCGCCGCCTGACCGCAAAGAGCCCTAAACAGACCCGTGCCCGAGCAACGTGACTAACCGGTCAGTGGAAGCTGATCCCACCATCAATGACAACGCTCTGACCAGTGATCGACGAAGTTTTGCATAGATAGACGACCTGACCTGCGACGTCCTCTAGGGATGTGGTGATCCCGAGCGCGGCGCGGTTTCGCCACATGTTATAAAAATGCTGAGGTCCTCCACTGGCCAACGCTGTATCGGCCATCAGGCCAGGTGCGACACAGTTCACGGTTACGTCCGGAGCAAGGCTGGCGGCCAAAAACCGAGTTAGCGGTACTATGGCCCCCTTGCTGGGGGCGAACGGTCTGTCAGCGTACCAATCCCCATGACCGATCGTAGAACCGATGTTGACAATTCGCCCCCACTTCGATGTCCGCAGATGAGGCGAAGCAGCGCGGGCAACGAGATAGGGCCCTCGCAAATTCACCGCCATTAATTCATCCCAAATTTCAGGAGTGAAAGCCTCCAGATCACCCAACGGAATGTCATGCCCACCCATGGCGATACCGGCGTTGTTGACGAGAATGTCTAGCCCGCCCAGTTCGGAAACAACCTGCTTGACCGCTTCGTCGATCGATGCTGGATTCGTCTGATCAATCTGGACAGCGCAAGCCCTTCGGCCGAGTGCCTCAATCGTTTTCTTGGTCTCGCCAGCTCTTCCTTCGCCCCCGAGGTAGCCGACAGCGATGTCCACACCCTCAGCGGCCAGTAAAGAACAAATCCTCGACCCGAGACCGCCGCTCCCACCCGTTACTAAGGCAACAGCATTGCTAAGGTTCATCGCGACCTCCTCACCCAATATCAATGTGCCAAACGGTTATCTGAAGCCTTGCATCTAAAAGCCCGAAAGTCGACACGCTCCGACGTATTGAAATGAACGACAACTTCGTCCCGCTCTGCCGCCATCCGGCATATCAAAATGCTGCGCGGTGCTCGAATGGCCGCAAAGTAGAGCCCGAAATCGGAAATATAACGCGCCACACTCGGTTCTTTTCACCTTCGATATTCCACCGTGTTATGACACAGGAGTCGGAACGGACTGTTATGGGTTAAACCCGGATTTCCAAAATTTCTAAGCTAGTTACGTGGCGTAGACGACAATGCTGGTTTACGCGGAGCCGGAAGCTCAAGCGTCTTCAGAACCATTTCGCTTTGTCGGCTGACGTTCATTTTTTGGAACACAATTTTCAGATATTGACGCGCACTGGCCTCGGTAATTCCGGCCTCGCTCGCTGCTTCGCGTACCGACAGTCCCTGGACCATGAACCCAGCCAAGCGTGACTGGCTTGGGGTCAGCCCAAACACCCGGCACAGCAGCTCATTCTGTGTCTCAACAGGCCGTCGGGGATCGCGCAATATCAGAAGCGCCAAGGGTTCAGCCACCCGCGCCCAGCCCGATTGAAGGTTGTCGACCAGCACTGACGATACAAAAACCGCCAGCTTCTCTGCACCTGATGGTCGATTGACCGCGATTGCCTCACCACTGCAGGCTGCTCCGATCTGGGCCCGGTAAATGACCCTAGAAATACAGGACTTCAGATTGTCCCCCGGATCGCTTGAGGCATGGATTTTGTCATGGGTGCCGGAAATACCGTCATTCTCTTGCAGGATCTCGCGCGCGGTGCGGTTAGCAAATCGAATATTTGACGATTGGTCGGCCACAATAAGACCGATGGCCATGACATCCAAGGTATCCGAGGCGATATTGCGTTCAAAATCTATCGTGGTCAGATCCCGTTTCAACCATAAGGCGCGACTCAAATGAGGAATTAGTTCCTGCATCAGGTCACATTCAGTGTCCCCAAACTTGCTTTGATGGCGATTTCGTAAGGCCAGAAAATAGGACATCGTCTGTTCTTCTTCACGTAAATTGACACCGATTGAATACTCGACACCACCGGGGGCTAGTACCTCCTGGTAAATTCGTGAAGCGTGCAAAGCCTCGTCGGTTACACTCATTCGGCAATGTATGGGCATGAAGGGATTGTTGGTAAAATGCGGTAAACGCGGATCTTCGGGCATCAGCTTGTCATAGCGACGAAAGTGATCCTCGTCCCACTCATAACCATGCAACCGACTGAATGAGAGCTGGTGATTCACCAGATCATGGTGACCGATCTGAGTACCCTGTGCCTCAAACAGTTGTGACGAAGCAGCTAGAAATCCCTCCCAATTTTCCGGATTACAGGCTGCAGCATACAAGGCATCGATTGTTTTGAGCAGCTGACGTGTTTTTTCGCTGGAAATTATATGGCTCATTCGGTCTCCATAACACTATTAACAATACTCATTTGCCTGGCGGGCATCTGCCGTGAACATTCCGATCAGCTTTTGATGCTGCCTGAAACAAATCAACGCAATACGAAATCCACCGCAAGTCATTTCCGACCCTGAAAGCTAAAAAAATGCACCAGGCATTCATGTTTGGGAACTGCCTGAACGCTAATGCTCAAATACCTTTTCTGAAACAATTCCGGCCCTTTGGAGGCCACTAAACAAAAGATGGGTGAGTTATGACGTACCGGGACGGCTGGCTATGTCAGCGATACAGCTACGCCAGTAGTGCCACCGAGAGTTCAAGGCAGATCACGACATGGTCTTGAGGTCCCACCGTGAAAGAGCGCTGCAAACCCTGTGTTTTGAGATCATTGGCCTGGCTTTGGTCGTACCGGTTTATTCTTTTGTGACAGACCGTTCTTCAACAGACAGCATGATGCTGATGGTTCTGCTCTCATTAGTCATCCTTATGTGGTGCCCGGTGCACAATACAGTGTTTGACTTGGTTGAGCTTCGGCTGTCCAACCGCAAAGCGAGTGACAGACCTCATTGGCTCCGAATTACCCATGCCGTCTCGCATGAGATCACTGCCGTTTTGTTAACTTGCCCAATTTTGATGTTGGTTGGTCACATGTCTTTGGCCGAAGCTTTGGCCGTCAATATTGGGCTGACCGTCTTTTATACTGCTTACGCTTACATATTCCATCTAATCTATGACCAGCTGCGGCCGGTACAAACCGATCCATCCAAGCATGCAAACTCCCACAACCATCACGTGGAGGTGACCAGCTTGGAATAGCTTTCATTCGTTGCAACGCGAGTTATGCCCAAAAGTTGGTGACGGTGTGATTAGGCGGCGTTTTGAAGTTGCTTGATCCCGTCTTTGAACTCAACCCCTTGAATGACTTCGGGCA
The DNA here is from genome assembly GCA_003354145.1 of Paracoccaceae bacterium. Taxonomy (GTDB): domain Bacteria; phylum Pseudomonadota; class Alphaproteobacteria; order Rhodobacterales; family Rhodobacteraceae; genus NORP181. The sequence continues at coordinate 21 of PIVL01000380.1, read as the reverse complement.
GTCGGTTTGTGCCGCTGAGCT
>PIVL01000818.1 GCA_003354145.1 Paracoccaceae bacterium | reverse complement strand
CGCACCGCGCACAGGATGCTCGAGGGCTGCGGGGCCGCGCAGACGCGGCTGACGGTGACACAGCGCTTCGGCGACTCCATCCTGGAGGCACGGCACGCGCTGTGCCCGTCGCTGCGCCGCATCGAGCAGGGGACGGACGCGCCGCCGAGCCGCGGCGTCCTGCTGAGAATGACCTGGCAGCACGAGTACGAGCGGAGTCGCTCGACGACGCCGCACCTGAGCCGGCGAGCGCTGCCGTGCATGGGCATGCTGCTGTCGACGGCGCTCGCGGTGGCGGCGCTGCGGAGGAGACACCGCAGCGTGTGCGTGATGTGCGTGTACCGGTCGACCGCCGCCGTGGTCGAGGAGTTCCTCCGCGGCGCGGACGAGCTGGTGTCGGATCGCCGGGCGAGCAGCGAGGGCGCCGGCACGTTGCGAGAGCTGGTGGAGCAGGGCGGCGTGAAGACGATCAGGGTATGCCGCGGCGTGACCGTGGAGGCCGCGGTGCTGCTGGTGCACAGGCGGGAGTGCGACGACCGCGAGGCGCACGGGCTCTGGGCGACGGACGCGGCGATCCGGAACGTCGCGATGACACGGGCCTCGCAGGAGCTGGTGCTCGTCGCGGACGACGCCGTGATCGGGAGCAGCCACCTGCACGATGGGACGGCGATGCCGGGACTAGGCGTCGCCGAGCGCTTCTTCTGGACGCGGGACGTACCGGCGCCCGAGATCTTCGCAGGACACATGCCGGCGAAGCAGCCCACCGCGAGGCAGCACGACGACGTCACGGAGGCGGGGCGGGAGCTGCTCAAGACGCTCGGGCGGCGGGAGCCAGAAGAGCGGCAGGCACGATGGTGGGCGCTCTACCAGCGGTCGGTGAGAGCAAACGCGGAGGAGCACCCGCGCTCGATGACGCAGCGCCTCGCAGAGGGCACGCAGCGCAGGCAGCTCGC
>PIVL01000817.1 GCA_003354145.1 Paracoccaceae bacterium | reverse complement strand
CCATGGTTGAACCAGTCGTCCACAGCGCGGGACTCATCAAAGCCCACGGTCAGGGTGAAGTTCTCCCGGTCGGTCACGGTGTCGACGACCGCGCTCCGAGACCAGGACTGTCTGGCGCTGAAGGTGGCTGTTCCATCCACGGTTGTGTTGTCCACAGTGGTGTCATACGTTGGCGCGGAGCCAGCCGTCGTTCCAGCCACGGTGCACTCATATATTCTGTTCTCATAGACAGCCGAGCCAGTGCCAGCCGTCGTCGCGACGCGGATGAAGTCGCCAACCACGTAGGCTGTGCTGTCCAGTCGGACATCAGGATTGATCGGGACCTTGCAGCGGCTGTCTCCAACGTCCGCTCTGCACTCTGGTTGATATAGCTCCCCGATGTTCTGTTGCAGCTCCTGGGTGAGCCCTCTGAGCTCCGCCCTGAATATTCCCTGCTTGGTCATTGTGACCTCTCCGAACCGGCCTCGACGCATCTTGGCCTCGCCGTCGGTTGGGCTCTTGTAGTTCACAACTGATATGCGGACCTCGGCGTAGTCGAACTTGCCCACGCGGATGTCCTGCTCGGTGATGTCGGCGCTGTCGAATATGCCCTCGACATCCAGGTTGTCAACTGAGAGAGTTGAGTCATTTGCAATGGCTGTCCGGCTGTAGCTGTTCGCCGCCTGATATGTGTTGCTCTCGAATGGGATGTCAACGTCGTGGTCTGTGAAGAAGAATTCAACGCCGTCTGTGCGCGTGATGCGCCAGATGGTGGCCAACGTGGTTGTGACTCCGTCAAGGTGTGTCTGCAGGGCGGCTGGTATCGTCTTCATTCATCACTCTCCTCGTACCTCAACCACAGGTATGGCTGGGATGGACCCAGCGTCGAAGTGGATCAGGCTTACGTTCAGCTCGTCAGTGTCAAACCGGGCGGGGACATCGAACTCGCATATCAC
>PIVL01000816.1 GCA_003354145.1 Paracoccaceae bacterium | reverse complement strand
GGCGACACCGCGACGCGCTTCACCGCCGTCGACACGGTTTGTGACCGCGGCGACACGGTACCGATCGATGTGTTCGCCGCGCCACCGCCGGCGGTATGCGATAGCGTGCTTCTGCAGATTGAGTGGAGCGCGACGTACGACTCGTTCACAGGCACGCTATCGGGCTATACGTGGCCGTTCCGCCGCTTGCTGCAGCGCGAGGGCATCAGCGGCGCGCGGGACCCGTCCAACGAGGAGTACTACCGCGTGTGGCCGCGCTGCGACATCGACGCGTTTGGCGGCAGCGCGCGCTACGACCAGGTGAGGGACGACTGCCTGTACCACGCGCCGATGCGGATGCTGCTGACAGAAACGGCGCCCACGCACACGCGCGCGCATCTGTTCATGATCCGCGCGAAGGCCGACCCCACCGTCAGTGTGCGGCTGGCGCACGCCTCGCACGAGCCCTACGACGGTGCGAGACTCGCACGAGCTGTGCAGCAGTGGAGGGAGCAGTACGCGCAGCGACCGCCGTCGGCGCCGGCAACCGGGGCCACCGCCGCAGTGGCACCGCGCGGCGCGGCATCGGCCGCCGGCGATGCGGCAGCAGAGACGCGGTCGCACGGGCAATCGGGCGAGACCGGAGACGTGGCGGGCGACTCGCCGCCTCGGCGCGGCGGACGCGGCTCCGACACGCCGCGCCAGGACGTCACGGCCGGCGGCGCGGCCGGGCTGCGCACCGCAGCGGCCAGCTCACGCGCGCCTCGGTCGCCCTCGCCCAGTGCTCGCGCGGCGCGCGCACTACGGCTATCGGCCACAGGCAGCCCGACGGGCGATACGGGCGACGTCGCGGCAGCGGGCGGCTCGGACGCAGCGCGCGGCGACGAGGAGCAGGCCACCGAGTCCGTCGAACAGGTGACGCAGAAGTGGAAGCGACAGCGCACGATGCTGCAGTC
>PIVL01000379.1 GCA_003354145.1 Paracoccaceae bacterium | reverse complement strand
AGGCTGCGATAGATCGTTTCGTGCGACACGCGGTTTTGCTCTTCCTCAGGGTGTTTGCGTTTGAGCCAACCAGCGATCTGCTCCGGAGACCACTTCAAATGCAGCTTCCGCGATATCCAATGGCACAAAGGCGCGTTGAACGAGAGCTTACAAGATTTTGGCCGCTTTGCGCAGTCCCAGGCACGCTGGTCTGAATGCGCTGCGCGATAGGCCTGACGACCTCCGTTTCTATGAACTTCCCGACTGACAGTGGAAGGAGAACGCCTAAGTGTCTGAACCAAAACTAGCTGAGTGATTTCAGCAAGTTGTGATTCAATTGGATTGACAAGATTCAAGGGAGATCACAATGGCCTGGACTGAAACCACTCGTGTTAGATATGAACGGCAATGCGGGCGCTATGCAAGCGACGTAACGGATCAGGAATGGGAATTGATCGCATCAATTCTTCCGCCGCCCAAAACGACAGGACGTCCGCGCAGTACCGCGATGCGTGATGTCGTTGATGCCATTTTGTACATCGCAAGTACCGGTTGCGCGTGGCGCATGTTGCCCAATGATTTCCCGCCTGTGTCCACCGTGCGATACTATTTCTACGGCTGGCGTGATGGCGGCATCTTTGAAATGATCAGCCATCTTTTGGTGACGATGGCGCGAGAATTGCATGGCAAAGAACCCAGCCCGACCGCAGGTGTTGTGGACAGTCAGTCCATAAAAACAACGGAAAGCGGCGGTGTTTCGGGGTATGACACGGGGTATGACTCGGGCAAGAAAATCAAGGGCCGCAAACGCCATATTGTCACCGACACGCTGGGGTTTATGGTCGGGTTGGTTGTGCATAGCGCCGGAATTCAAGACCGCAACGGCGCACCGGAAGTGTTGAAGTCCATCCGTGGAGCCTATCCAGATTTGCGCCATATTTTCGCGGACGGTGGCTATGCCGGACCAAAGCTGCGTGACGCTCTTGAGGGGGTTGGAAACTGGACAATCCAGATTGTTAAGCGCTCAGATACTGCGGAGGGTTTCGAGGTTATCCCCCGAAGGTGGGTTGTTGAACGCACCTTCGCATGGCTGAACCGGTGTCGCAGATTGGCGAAAGATTGGGAGAAATCCATCGCGAGTGCTGAGGCTTGGATATTCATCGCGCACATCAGAACCCTCACGCGCAGAATCGCAAGCCATTGCAATCAAACGTAACCTTTTGAATCGGACACTTAGACCAAGTTTCTATTCGGCCTTTCATACTTAATGGCCGGTTTGTAACGTTCGATGTCGTGAAAAAGTTGGCTCCGACGCAATTGCCTTGCGTCGGAGCCTGTTGTTTATTGGACGAAGGCCTTGATCTCGCCGCTATCCATTCGGGATTTGTAGGAGAACAGTTCTTTCTTCACCAGCTTCATCAGGAAGTAGAGACAGAAGATATTCACCACAGCCATTGCAAAAACCGCAGCGTCAGAGAAGTCGATGACTGGTCCAAGGCTGGCGGCAGCCCCGATGACGATGAAGATACAGAACATGATCTTGAACGTCAGCTCAGTGATTTTGCCTTCTCCAAAAAGATACGTCCATGCTTTCAACCCATAGTAGGACCAGGAAATTATGGTCGAGAAGGCGAAAAGCACAACCGCAACGGCAAGCACGTAAGGGAACCAGCCGATGCTCGCGCCGAACGCGGCAGAGGTCAGAGTGACGCCGGTGTTTCCGTCAACGGTCGAGATCGCGTTGCCCGCTTCATTCAGCATGTAGTCGCCGGTTAACGGGTCCACGACCAACTGCTGCGAGATGACGATAACCAACGCCGTCATCGTACAGATTACTACGGTGTCGATCAGCGGTTCAAGCAACGAAACGAAACCCTCGGTGATGGGTTCATTGGTCCTGACGGCTGAGTGTGCAATCGCCGCCGAGCCCACGCCAGCCTCGCTTGAAAAGGCTGCACGTTTGAACCCCTGGATCAGTGCACCGACCATTCCGCCAGCAACGCCAAGCCCCGTGAAGGCACCCTCAAAGATCTGACCAAATGCCCAACCGATCATGTCGTAGTTCACGATCAGGATGATCAGAGAAGCACCAACATAAAGGATGCCCATGATTGGCACGACTTTTTCGGTTACGCTGGCGATGGATTTGATCCCGCCGACAATCACCGCAAAGACAACCCCTGCAAAGATGATCCCTGTGATCCAACCCGGATAGTCTCCGACAATGCCCGAGACCTGAGCATGAGCCTGGTTGGCCTGGAACATGTTGCCGCCACCAAGCGCCCCGAGAATACAGAACACAGAGAACAGAACCGCAAGGAATTTACCGCCCGGCAGGCCCAGTTCTTTGAAGCCTTTCGAGATGTAATACATTGGACCACCCGAGACGGTGCCGTCCGGGTATTCATTGCGATACTTCACACCAAGCGTACATTCAGTGAACTTGGAAGCCATTCCAAGCAAGCCCGCAAGGATCATCCAAAAGGTTGCACCAGGGCCACCGATAGCGACGGCTACGGCAACACCAGCGATGTTCCCCAGACCAACAGTCCCCGACAGAGCCGTTGCAAGCGCCTGAAAGTGGCTCACCTCGCCTGCATCATTGGGGTCAGAAAAGTCACCTTTGACCAATTGAATGGCGTGCTTGAAATACCGAAACTGAACAAAGCCGAAGTACAAAGTGAAAACGGAGGCTGCAACGACCAGCCACAGCACGATCCACGGGAAATTGGTCCCCGGAAACGGCGCAAAGATCAAATTTACGAACGGACCAGTCAGGTTTGCAAAGATCTGATTGACCTTTTCATCGATGCCTATCGCCTCTTGTGCGGCGAGCGGAGTTGAGGCGAGTGTTGCTGCCGCGCCAGCCAGCCAGAATTTGAATGTAGTGTTCATGAAGATTTCCTATCCAACAACTGTAACGGGTACGTCTGCGTGCATAACGAGATGTTGCGTGGAACTGCCGAAGATGCGCTTGGTGAACCCATCGGACGAAGTTCGCCCAACGATTATCTGCGATCCGCCATTTTCTACGGTGAGTGCGTTCAGCGTTTCGGCAACATTACCATGACGCACCAGCCCCTTGGCATTGAACCCGGCTTCTTTCAACGCGGCGACGGCAGGTTGGACGATCCGTGTCTGGGCAAGATCGATCTCTTCTTCGCGCCGCTTGTGACGTTTCTCGTTCTCTTCAGGTGTTTGGAAAGTGAATGGTGACCATTCGATGATGTAAACTACGAGTAGTTCACAAGCATCGACACTGGACGCCAGGTTTTTTGCAAACGCGAGCGCGCGTTCGCCAGTATCTGTTCCGTCAAGTCCTATAACAATTTTAACAGTCATTTTGGCCTCCGTGTTCTTTTAGCGGAGATCGAGTCTCCTCGATTGAAGCAAAAGATCAGTTTTCTGATTCGTGAATGCCTCAAATTTAGGCCAGGTGAATATCACCAGACATTGGGCATAAAGTCAGGTATTTTTCAGTGATTATTGGTGATATGTGGGACTTTTGAAGGGATATAACAAGTGAGCAGGGATTTAGACAGGATCGACCAAAGGATTCTTGAAGAGTTGGAATTGGATGGGCGGCTCTCCATCGTAGAACTTTCCACTCGCGCGAACTTGACTAACGCTCCCTGTTCCGAGCGGGTCAAACGCTTGAAAAAATCCGGATATATCGACGGATACCGCGCTATCTTGAACATGGAACAACTTGGGCTGGGGCATATTACTGTGGTGCAAGTTTAGAGGTGGTCCTACTTTTTCGACCAGTTAGCAGCCAGTTTAAGATGGATCACTGTTTCATTTAGGCTGCCAATTTCACGGGTTCTGTTTTTCTTTCATAGGCTTCATCTGGCGTCAATA
>PIVL01000815.1 GCA_003354145.1 Paracoccaceae bacterium | reverse complement strand
CGATTCCTCATCCACGTGCTCCCAAAAGGCCAGCACCGCATCCGCCACTACGGCTTCTTCGGAAACGGCAACCGCGCCGCCAATATCGCCGCGATCAGGAAACTGCTCAGGGTCAGAGCGCCGGAAGCAGATCATGCCAAGAGCACCGACGATCAACTCCGCGCACTCGCAATACCGTGCCCATGCTGCGGCGGGCGACTGATCATCGTTGAGACGTTCGCACCACAACAACAACCCAGAGCGCCACCGTCCGCGTGGAGCGCCGCCGCATGACAACCGTACGCCATAAATCGTTAATCTCCACCTCAGCCGCGCGCCACACCGCACACGGCCCTGCAGGCCTGCGCAAATCCAAAAAACGGTGGTACAAAGATTGCCGGAAGCTTTGGGAAACAACGCCGATCATCGGCAAATCTGAAAGAACCTTGCTGAAACTCAGCACACAAACACCCATCAGGCATCCTTCCCACCGGAATCCAAAGCTGCAGACACCATCAAATCCCCATAGTCCCCGCTGATCCGCCCAAAACCAACCCCGCGATTTCCCGCTTGAGCGCTTCTCCGACGCCAGGCAACGTTCCGCGTCACTCAAACGGCTCGAATGGCGTCCGAGAAACCTGCACCGGAGAGGACCTTGGTGACAACCGCAGCGAATGGCAACAAGGGAGCCCACACCGGAAGTGCCCAAATCTTGCTGCATGCGCTCGCAGCGTAAAACCTGCAGCGTCGCCGAACAATCGCTGCTGCATCGCAGACAAAAATGCGGTCATTCAGGCAGCATGCAGCAATTCTGAAACCATGAATTCACACAACGCGGACTTAACTGACTTTCGCTGCACTCGCGCCAGTGGCTGCTTTGAGGCAGCACTCAGGACTGAGATTGATACGTGTGCGAGCTTCAAAGTTGAATCCATTCTTGGCGAGTAAGCCGATAAC
>PIVL01000378.1 GCA_003354145.1 Paracoccaceae bacterium | reverse complement strand
GGCAAAGATGTGTTCATCATCGATCTGGAATGGGACGGGACTGACTTCTCTTCTGTTGCAGGCAACGACACCATCTATGACTTCGACACCACGCAAGATCTTGATGTTGTTCTCTACCGTGTGACCAACACTGGGGCCGGTATAGGTACGTCTTCGGATGAGGCATTCGCATTGCTGCAAGGCGACGCGGGCGACCTTGGCGTTCCTAACGGTGACGCTGTCGTAGTCGACAATGGTACCGATACTACTATCACAGTGGGCGGTTCCACAGTGAACATCCTGGGTCTGACATCTGCTCATAGCTACTTTAGCTCGATCGGCAACGATGCGCTGCCTATCAATGGTGTGGGGATCAACGCCTCTACATCTGGTAACCCGGGCTATCTGGCAATCGACGTAGTTGCTCGTGATGGGGATGGTGGATTCCCTTACAACGATGATCACGACTACTTCGCGGACCACGATGTTATCTGGGGTGATCCAGTGTAAGCGTCAATATACGGCACAAAGTCTACTGATCCCATCCGATTTGGATGGGGTCAGTAAACTTTTAGCTCTGGTTTGAGACGCTTGAAACTGGTCCCCCGGCCAAGGATAGAACTTGGGCCAGGGCGTCGTTTCTAAAGTAAATTGTCATTCCAATGTGTCCGGGGGGACGTGGAAATGAGAACGAAAAAAGTATTTGATGGGCAACACGGCCTGATTGGTTCGATCTTTGTTGCAAGTCTGTTTGTTAATCTACTGGTCCTGACGGCGCCTTTGTACATGTTACAGCTGTTTTCCCGGGTTTTGTCCTCGGGGAGCATTTCTACCCTGATCGCTCTCACCGTTGGTGCGGCGATCGCTTTGGTTTTCTACTTTTGTTTTGATGTGTTGCGGCAACGACTGGTTGCGCGACTGGGCACCCGGCTAGAAGCACGCCTGGGCCCGGTGATCATGACCAGCATCATGGAAGGCAACCTGCCATCTGAAGCGCAGGGCATACAGCCCCTGCGTGATATTCAAAGCCTTCGTGCTTTTGTCACCAGCCCCATTCTGATTGCTCTGCTTGATGCGCCTTGGTCGATCCTGTTTGTCGGGCTGATTTTTGCGTTCGACCCCGCCTTGGGTATGGTCGCGCTGGTCGGCATTGCGATACTTTTCGGATTGGGCGTGGTCAGTGAATTTGTTGGGCGAGAGCCCGACAAGGCGGCATCTGACGCGTCTCAGGACGCCACGATCGCGGCGGATGAGATGCTTACCAATGCCGAAATAGTGCATGCAATGGGCGGCACCCGTACCCAGATCGAACGCTGGACGCTGAAATCCTTTTCGTCAATCCTGTTTGGCACCCTGGCGACAGACCGGATGGCGGCCTTGACGTCACTGGCCAAGCTCGTGCGTATGGTGATGCAGATCGCGATCATGGCGGTCGGCGTTCTTTTGGTGCTTCAGGGGCAGTTGTCTCCGGGGCTGATGATTGCCGCGTCGATCTTGCTGGGGCGCGCGGCCGCTCCGGTAGAACAGTCGGTCGCAGGCTGGCGTGGACTGTTGCAGGTTCGGGTCAACATACAGCGTTTGAATGCGGTACTGGCGTATAGTGCCGATGTCTCGGACCGGCTGGAATTGCCCGAACCCGACGGACGCCTGTCTGTTGAAGGGGCCTCAGTGGTTTTGCAGGGCGTGCAGGATCCGCTGTTGCTTGATGTTACTTTCAGTCTTGAACCTGGCCAGTCGCTGGGCCTGATCGGACCATCCGGCGCCGGCAAGACGACATTGGCGCGGGCCCTTGTTGGCCTGCAGCCGCTGGCCCGTGGTCATATCCGTATTGATGAGGTTTCGCTGGCAGATTGGTCACCTGAACAGATCGGCATGTATACCGGTTTCCTGCCGCAACGGGTTGAGTTGTTCCGCGGTACCATTGCCGAAAACATCGCGCTGATGGACCCGGATGCGCAGCCTTCAGAGATCGTCGCCGCCGCCAAGCTGGCAGAGGTGCACGACCTGATCGTCAAACTGCCGGGCGGTTACAATGCCGAGGTCGGGGATCGAGGCAATAACCTGTCTGCAGGCCAGCGTCAGCGGATAGGTCTTGCGCGCGCCGTTTTCGGCAACCGCAAGCTAATCGTGCTGGACGAACCCAACGCCAATCTGGACCCTGAAGGCGAGGCCGCACTGGCCCGTGCGATCAGGTCCGTAACGGCGACTGGCGCGATTGTCGTAGTCATAACGCATCGTATGAACCTGTTGCGTCAGGTCACCCATGCGGGGATGATGCAAGAGGGGCGCCTGGTCCGCTTTGGCGAAGCCAAGGCAATCATCGATGCCGCGGCCAAACCGATCACAGATGCCAGCAAGGACGATCCGAAGGTCGCTGTGTTTCATCGACGCGAGAAACTTGTCGAGGATGCAGGCAATAATACCGAGGCCCAGTCTGGTGGAGATACAGCATGAGTATGATCGACATCACATCGCGCGAACTGGTTGAAAAAAACGGTTTTTCGGACCGCATGCCAGACGTAAAACTGCCCAAAGCCCCGCCGATGCGGGTGAATCGCCTGATATTGACGCTGTTTGTGCTGGGGTTTGGTGTTTTCGGCGGCCTGGGTGTTTGGGCCGCGTATGCACAGATGACCAGTGCAGTGGTTGCCAGTGGTATGTTCCGGGTGGCGGGTGATCGTCTGGAGGTTGAGCATCTTGAGGGTGGCATCATTCGCGAGATCAACGTGCTTGAGGGAGATACCGTTCAGGAGGGCCAGGTTCTCATTGTTGTTGACGGCACGAGATCCAGGTCACAGATGGGCATTCTGCGCAGCCAGATGGTAAGTGCGTTGAGCCAGGAAATCCGGTTGCAGGCCGAACTGGACCGCGCGACCGATCTGGAGATGACTGACCAGCTTGCGGCCCTGCTTGAGCAGGATCCGCGTCTGGCCAAGCTTTTTGAGGCGCAAAAGAGCATCTTTCATTCCAATGCAGATATGCTGGCAGGACAGGTCAAAATCCTCAATGAACGCAAGGCGCAGCTGCATGAGCAGACCAACGGGTTTGACGCCCGCCGTACGGCCTATCAGCGGCAGCTGGAATTGCTGCAGCAAGAAATTGAGAACATGAACACGCTGTACGAAAAGGGGCTGGTTACCGGATCGCGGATGACAGCGCTGCGGCAAAACGAAAGCGGCGTTATGGGGAATCTTGGCGCGCTGGACAGCAGTCTGCAAAATGTCTTGCAGCGGGCTGTGGAAGTAGATGAACGGATACTTCAGGTGCGCCGAGACCGGTTGAATTCCGTATCTCAGGCCCTTTTACAGGCGCAGGAAGACGTCTTTAATGTACAAGAGCGCATCGATACGGTCATAGATGTTGAAGCTCGCCAGAAAATCCGGGCACCGCTGACGGGTCGGGTTGTCGGGCTTAATGTCAATACGATCGGAAGCGTGATCGCACCAGGCCAGACGCTGCTGGAGATCGTGCCGAGTGATGCGAGTTTTGTTGTCGAGGCCCAGGTCAAACCAACCGATATCGACGAGGTTACTCAGGGTGGCACGGCACAGGTACGGCTGACGGCCTACAACTTTCGCACCACCCTGCCGGTGGATGGCAAGGTGGTTCATATCTCGGCCGACAGCTTAGTGAATGATGTAACTGGCTCTACGTATTATCAGGTCGATGTCGAGGTGCCGACCGAAGCACTTGCAGACTTGGGCGACAATGTGAAAGTGCTGCCGGGGATGCCGGCGCAGGTGATGATCGAGACCGGAGAACAGACGCTGCTGGATTATCTGCTTAATCCGATTGTCGCCAGCTTTGACGTGGCGTTGAAAGAGGGTAACTAAAGATTTTTGCACGTTGCCCGCATCAAGGAAAATC
>PIVL01000377.1 GCA_003354145.1 Paracoccaceae bacterium | reverse complement strand
AGGGCTTGCCGAAAGTGGTGGAATTTACATTTCGGGCACGGTGTTCGACCAGGTAAAAAACAAGATACGCGCCCTTTACGAAGACCTTGGCGAGAAAAAAATGAAAAACGTCGCTGAACTTGTTCGGGTTTATCGCCTGCGAGCAGATCAGTCTGACCCGACGGTGGCGCTGGCGACAGAACAGATCGCCGACGTGACGCCGACGCGCGTTCCGTCGATCGCGGTTCTGCCATTTAGCAACATGAGCCGCGATTCAGAGCAGGACTTTCTTGCCGACGGTATTGGCGAGACGACAATCGCAGTGCTGGCCAAGACGCCCGGTATATTTGTCATCGATCGCAGTTCGACCTTTGCCTACAAAGGCGAATCGGTTCGTGTCCAGAAGGTGGCGCAGGATCTTGGCGTTCAATATGTAGTTGTCGGCAGTGTGCAGAAGGCAGGAGAACGCGTGCGTATTACCGCCCAAATCGTCGAAGCAGAAACCGGCAAGGATGTCTGGGCCGAACGTTTTGATCGAACACTGGACGATATCTTTGTGCTACAGGACGAGATCGCCTGGGCAATTTCCACCGCTTTGCGAACCGCGGTCACTGAGGGGGAACAGGCCCGCGTCTGGGCCCATGGCACAAACAACCCGGACGCGTGGGAAAATTCCGTCATGGCCTATTCTGAGTTCATGAAAATGAACAAAAAGGACAATACCCTTGCGCGCGAGCACTGGACCAAATCCGCCGACATTGACCCGGAATTTGCCGTCCCTTGGATGGGCGTCGGCTGGACCCATTTCATGGATAGCTCGTTGGGATGGGCTACCGATCCCATGGAGTCTTTTGCAAAGGCTGTCGAATGCGCCGAGCGGGCCATGGCCATGGACGATACTGTCCCCGATTTCCATAGCCTGTTGGGCATCCTCAGCCTGTATCAGAGAAAGTTCGATGCCGCGGTGAATCTAGCTGAAAAGGCAGCCCAGATGAATCCCAACCATGCAACTGTCATCGGGCTATTGGCATGGATTTATGGCTATACTGGTAAACTTGAGGAGTCGATTGCACTGGTTGAGCGATCGATGCAGCTCAGCCCGTCCTATCAAGACTGGATCTTGGGTGTGCTGGGCAGGGCGCATTTGCATCTTGGGAACGGCGAAGAAGCCGTCGCAGCCTGGAAACGAGCGATTGCCATGAACCCCGAGAGCTATCCGTCCCATGTCGGTCTGACTGCGGCCCTTGGCGCGACTGGTGACCAAGAGCAGGCACAAGCAGCGGCCAAGGAAATCTTGGCCCGCAACCCAGCTTTCACCTTGGCAAGCGTTACCGCGATGCTGCCTTACAAGAACAAAGCCGATCTTGAGCTAGAGCTTAGCGGTTTGCGTTTGGCCGGTCTGCCAGATTAAGATTTGGTCTGTTCAGTTGGCTGCGTTAGTCACTATTGAGTGGGCGGGCAGGGCGTGACGTGAAATGGGGTTCGGAGCTGCCAAACTTTACACCGCAGCATTGCAGTTTTACCCGCAAATAACTTCGCGTGCCCCCGTCAGAGACTGTCAGGTCCTGAACGGAGAGCAAGATATTGCACGTCGCACTTGCCAACTTCAAACCTCCCCGCTTAGGTTTACTGAATATATAGAACGTCTTCGAAATATTTTAGAAAATTATGACCGGGAGGATGAAAATGCTTGATCGCAATGCAAATGCCGAGATGGAACAGGTCCTTGGGGCGCTCAATGATGCAATGATCGCAAGTGATGCCTCGGCCACAGCAAAACTTTTCACAGATGACTGCTATTGGCGCGATCTGGTCACCTTTACCTGGAATATCAAAACGATGGAGGGCAAGGACGCGATCATCGATATGCTGTCCTCACAGCTGACCTCTGTTAAGCCTACAGGTTGGCGTGTTGCTGAAGGCGAAGTCGCCGCCGAGGATGGAGGTATCACCACTGCCTGGATCAGTTTCGAGACCGCCGTGTCTCGCGGCTATGGATTGATCCGTCTGCGCGACGGGCTAATCTGGACGCTGCTGACGTCGATGGTGGAGCTCAAAGGGCACGAAGAGCCACTGGGGATGGAGCGTCCCATGGGGGCAAAACATGGTGCCGGAAAGCACCGCCCCACTTGGAAGGAAGAGCGCGAGAAAGAGACGGCGGAACTTGGCTACACCACCCAGCCCTACTCTGTCATCATCGGTGGCGGCCAGGGTGGGATCGGGTTGGCGGCTCGGTTGCGTCAGCTTGGGGTGCCGACGATCATTGTCGAAAAGAACGACCGACCGGGTGACAGTTGGCGCAACCGTTATAAATCGCTCTGCCTGCATGATCCTGTTTGGTACGATCACCTGCCTTACCTGCCATTCCCGCCTAATTGGCCTGTCTTTGCGCCCAAGGACAAACTCGGCGACTGGCTGGAGATGTACACCAAGGTCATGGAGCTGAATTACTGGACCCGCTCTACCTGCCAGAGCGCCCGCTTTGACGAAGCCACCAAGGAATGGAGCGTCACCGTGGATCGCGATGGCGAAACGGTTGTTCTCAAACCTAAACAATTGATCTTTGCCACCGGCATGTCCGCCAAAGCCAATATGCCCAACTTACCCGGCATGGACAGCTTCAAAGGTGATCAGCACCATTCGTCAAAACACCCCGGACCTGATGCCTATAGGGGCAAGAAAGCAGTTGTCATCGGCTCAAACAACTCTGCCCATGACATCTGCGCGGCCCTTTGGGAGAATGACGTTGATGTGACCATGGTTCAGCGCTCAAGCACCCATGTTGTCCGGTCCGAGCCGTTGATGGAGTTTGGTCTGGGTGATCTTTATTCCGAACGGGCAGTCGCATCCGGTATGACCACCAACAAGGCCGATATGACTTTCGCGTCTTTGCCCTATGCAATCCTGCATGAGTTTCAGATCCCAGTTTACCAAAAGATCAAGGAAGCCGATGCCGAGTTCTATGCGAGCCTTGAAAAAGCTGGCTTTCAGCTTGATTGGGGTGCAGATGACTCTGGACTGTTTATGAAGTACCTGCGCCGCGGATCGGGGTATTACATCGATGTGGGAGCCAGTCAGCTGATCATAGATGGTAAGATCAAGCTCGCGCAGGGCCAAATTACCGAAGTCGTCGAAGACGGGGTAATCCTTGGTGATGGGACCAAACTTGAGGCTGACGTCATTGTCTACGCCACCGGCTACGGATCGATGAACGGCTGGGTTGCAGACATCGTGGATCAAAAAACCGCTGACAAGGTAGGAAAGTGCTGGGGCCTCGGCTCTGACACGCCCAAAGACCCCGGCCCATGGGAAGGCGAAGAACGTAATATGTGGAAGCCTACCCAGCAAGAGGCGCTTTGGTTCCATGGCGGCAACCTTCATCAATCCCGCCACTATTCGCAATTCCTGTCATTGCAAATCAAAGCCAGGATGGAGGGCATCGCTACGCCTGTTTATGGTCTGCAAGAATCCTATCACAAAGGATAAATGCAATAGGGTCCCGATAGCTCGGGCCCCTAAGTTGCTGCAGGTATTTTGACGAAGCGGAGTTGGTTCAACGCCGATGTGCGGCTTGGCAATGTCTTTGGAAATGGCAGCCGCCGAGTCACCGTTCCCGTATAACGCCATAATCACATTCTGTGTCGCCATCCCTGGAACCTGATGGGTTGGCCAACAGGTTCGCGAATGCTATCAAAACTCACTGACCGGACAGGACCACTATGTCACTTCTTCAAATTGCATCGCTTCTAATTGTACTGGCCGGGGTTTTCGGTACCATCAATTATCTGTTCCTACGGCTGCCATCCTCGATCGGCATCCTTGTTGTTGCGCTTTTTGCGTCTTTTGCAATTATTGCCACAGATGCGATT
>PIVL01000376.1 GCA_003354145.1 Paracoccaceae bacterium | reverse complement strand
TGCCCCCAACAAAGGAACAGTTGATCGTTTTCAATGGCAGGCAAGTACATAGAAATATGTTCATTTCATCAGCTCGCCTTCTCTTGAAAAGGTGCCAGCAACAACTCAGCAACTTGCTCCTCGGTTGCAACATTGATCTTTTACCAAAAGCATTGGGAGGGCGAGCTGCAAACCCAAGCTTAGGTGCGGTGGATATTAATGCCTTAGGGTGTCCTATTGAAGCGAAGACCATCATGAAGAAGCACTGTGAAGGTACTGCTCTTAACTTTTGGGTACCTGGACATGTCGTTTGTGATTCCAATTTGGATCCCGCCAAAGTATCCAATTACTTTCAAGACTGCTTGGAATTTGAAAAGAGTTTCATAACGTTACTGCACATCGCCAGTGCCTGCGGACGTCGAAGCACTGATTTTGCATACTTTACATTTGCCAGAGGGAATGAGGAGATTCCAAGTGATCTTTGTTTGATGCCACAGGGTGACTACTTCTGTTTGCGAACATGGGTTCAAAAAACTTCGCTACTGTCCGGGATATCGAACTTCACAACGAGTTATTTTCCATCAAAGACGTTTGGTTCCTTGTTCGCTTACTATGCCGTTATTCGCCCGTGGACATCATACCTTGTTGAAGCTACACAACATTTCCCTGGCAAACTTCCGGAAGGTACACTCGATGTTCAAAGGCACAAGGAATCAATGCTTCTTGCTGCAAACGCTTCATGGGTATTAAAACATATCCCAGAAACTGCCATCGAGATAACAAACAATGATGCTTTACAACCAGGTGAAAGGTTCCCAATAGACCTGCGTTACAATGACCTACGCCACGCCGCCCAATCCCATTTCGATTTCTTTTTGAAACCATCTGTTGTTGAGGCAAGTACAGTGCCAAACGGGAACCTACTATTGGGTCATTCGGATGCAACAGGGGCGGCTTATACACAACTTTGCAGCGACTTCGAAATAGAGCCAAAAAGGCCAGTTGAAAATGCTGCAGCTATCATGCGGGCAATCAAGTCGTGGTTAAATTACATTGGACTATTAGATGAAGAACAGGTAAGTGTAACTGTAGACATTGATGATGACAACCATCCACAGCCGCCGCAACCACTTCCAGTTGTGGATAATGCAGAACGACATTTGGGTGCGAGCACCGCGCCACAGGCAGAACCAGTGGGTGCGAACGATACAAACGTGACAGCCTCACAGTCAATGGAGGGGAGTAATCAAAGTAACGTTGATGGCGATGAAAAAACATATGATGACGATGAACAAACAAATGATGACGACGATTCTTTGTTGGATGCTTTGCCGAACGATCCCGTTTCTGATGATGATGAACCCGTCGTGCGACAAGCAGTAGCAGCGCAGCCGACAACACCAAGAGTTGTCTCAGAGGTCAACGTTGCACTGGTGAACGATGTACCCGTTACCCAGGTGACTGGTGCAATCAGGCAAACCCCACGTCCCCACACACTAGAAGCCCTAGAAGGGCGTGTTCTGAGTACTTTCAAGTTCAATACATTCACCTGTGATGCCCAAAAGAACCTCATCAATGCGGTGGCTAAAGGCAACTGTAGCACAGTAGCAATCGTGCGCACCGGGGCAGGCAAGTCACTTGGCATGTTTGCCCCTTTGGCATGGGAAATGACAAACAAAGAAAGGAAAAGTATGGTGTCAGTGGCAGTCTTGCCTTTTACGGCATTAAGTCACGATATGAGTGTCCGTATTCGGAAACTTAATTTGGGTACACATGTCGTTCAATGGGTCGGAGATCAAACAAGGGTAACAGAAACAACAAGGCTTCTTCTCATTGAGGCTTCTCAATGCAGGAGCCCTTCATTCTTGTCGACTGTACAACGTTTGGAAACGGAAAAGCGACTCCGAATGACTGTTTTTGATGAAGTGCATGAATATGTGTCAGCTTCGTATCGTCCCAACTTGCGTCGTATACCTACACAACTTCGCGCGTTGACTACTGCTCCGGCAATCATGCTAAGTGGTTCTCTTTCGGAAAGCCGGTTAGCACAGGTGAAAGAAGTTTTTCAAGCTCCCAGTGCCAGGGTGATCAGGGATCACACTGTGAGGAAAGATATAGTCCATACTGTTGTCAGACAGAATCAGGGTGAAAACCTTTCGGAACTGGTGGCCCAGCTACTGGGGATAAGTGATGGCAAAGGTTTGCACGGAAAGGTAATAGTGTACGTGATGACGAAAGATGATGTGAGTAGATATGCTCGCCAATTACGTTTTCAAATCACCCAGCCAAATGTGCGAGTGTTGCAATACCATTCGCAAGTGGAAACGAACGAAAAGCAGAAGCGACTAGGGTATTTTCGTACAGCCGAAACCGTGGTAATGTGTGCAACAAGTGCATTTGGTGTTGGTATCGATGTTGCTGGTGTTCACAACGTGATTCAAATCGGTGCTTATAATTTGGAAACCATGGTACAAGCAGGAGGGCGAGGAAGTCGCGATGGTTCGGGTTGTACAAGTACTTTAATAGTGCCTCATGGGGCGAAAATTTCTGATCCGATGCTTTGCGATTATGTGAACAACCACACGGTTTGCACCGCACAATTTCTCTCTGAAGTGATGGACGGTGACAAACAGGTTGATAACGTTTCGTGTGGCAAATGCAACGTGTGTAAACAACAGGGTTTAGGTACCAATTTCAGCGCATTGGAGAAGGTTAAAGCGAGTTACACTGCACCACATGGTCAAGGTCCTCAAACTTTACAGTCAGAGAGCCGCCGTGCACAGGATGTAATTGCATCAGATACGAAGTGCTATGAAAAACTGAAAGAGCTTCGGGCACGAATTTCGGACGGAATGTGCCTGTACTGCATTGCTCTGAAGCATGAAAATCCAGGGAAACATACGCAACATCAATGCCCTATGTGGCGTTCTTTTTGCTATGTGTGTGGCCGTGTCGGATGCAAAAGGGAAGCTTGCCACGCAAGGGGGGAAATGCAATCCCAGGCGAACAACCACGGTCTTTGTAGAGCGTGCCTGTGCATAGCCTCGGGAGACCTCACGAACTTTCATGAAAAGGGCACACTGGGAAACTGTGGCCTCAACATAGTGAATACGGCTCGATTGCTCCTTGGTAGGAAGGCACATGGGGGAAAGTTCAAAGAAAACCGATTTGTGCCTCGAGACGCACCCACGAAGTTTGAAGAACAAGCACAGTGGTTGTCGGAATTCCGATCGAAACCATCTGGGTCTTGCATTACGAATGCAGTCAACCTTGTTGTGCAAGTGGCAACGAAGCTCGGTGTGTGGGAAAACTAAGGCTTAGGGTTAGGGTTAGGTTAGGGTTAGGGTTAGGGTTGGGGCTGGAACAAGCAAGCAAGTAAGTAGAATAGAACAAGTAGGGTTAGGTTAGTTGAGCATGTGTGTTCACATGGTTTGACATGTAGTAGCGCTCTGGTACATTGTGCCATTTGGTTCTCGCATCGTCAATGCTGCTTGGCGCATTTGACATGGTTTTGACTCATGTTCTCGTTATGTTCGTGAACATGTTCTCTGCACTTTGTGTGCTAAGAACGGCCTAGGATCCGAGTCAACTTCCTCCCTAACGATGCTACAACCTTGCGCGCTACTGTCGTATCCAAACAGAAGAACAACATTAGTAAAATTTTGCAAAATACTCACATATATTCAGCAATGTCAGTTATAGGGTTAGGGAGCAAGTGAACATTGACAAAATACAAACCACACACTACAAAAATGTAACTGTATTATTGACGGGTAATTAGGGTTGATTTCTACTTGCGTTGTACGTCTCTTGGATGGGTTACTTGGCTTAAGGTTGCATTCCCAGAGACGTGTTGTATTGGTTCCCCC
>PIVL01000071.1 GCA_003354145.1 Paracoccaceae bacterium | reverse complement strand
GCGGTCAGTGACTGGCCGTTGCTGAATGCGCTGCTGAACACTGCCAGTGGTGCGACCTGGGTTTCGCTACATCATGGCGGCGGTGTTGGCATGGGGTTCTCGCAGCACTCGGGCATGGTGATCTGCGCGGATGGAACAACGGATGCCGACGAACGACTGGCGCGCGTGTTGTGGAACGATCCGGCCACAGGTGTGATGCGTCATGCGGATGCGGGTTATCAGGATGCAATTGATTGCGCACGCCAGCAGGGGTTGAACCTGCCGGGTGTAACGGACTGATTGTTTAGGAGCCACTATTATGAGTATCGCACCCGCAAGTCTGGCTGGACTGGCTCTGGAATGGACCGGCACGCATCATTCTGAAGCCGACGATTTTCACGATCTTTCAACCCACACGATCTGCTATGAGACCGAAAACACCTGCTATGCATTGGCGGGCGGAAAAGTCGTGGGCGAGGCGAGTTATACCTATCAACGACTGGATGATCGGCTGGCAATTGTGATTTATCACCCCGATGTTTGGCAGGGGCGCGATGATGTTGTGCTCAACGCGATATTTGATTTCTCGGAAATGACTGACCGGGCGGTCATAACATCAGGCGGACGTCCATTTGCCGTCGCATTGGGAGCTATCAAAAATGTGCCTATGCCACCAAGAAGCTGACTTTTGTTCGGCAAGTTCAGGCGCAGAGATTGCTTTGAACGCAGTTCCTTTCGAGTGGTCCTAGATCAATACTACCCATAGAACGTGCACGGCCATATAGATGACAATCAATGATCCAAAGCTGTAGCAAGTCGCGCGTATTTCGTGTGATTGCTTGGTTACATAGGCCAGAGAATGCGCCAAACGGGCGACAACAAAGCCGTAAAACAAGACTTGCGCCAACCACAATGCAGGGCCAACCGCGACAAGAATTAGTCCGGCGGCCCAAAAGGCAGGGATGTTTTCCAGGTCGTTGCGCTGCAATCGGCTCATTTGTCCGCACAATCGCGAATTTCCATTTCGATGACCTTAATCGCTTTCGGATGATGTGTCTCGTTCCTCAGACCCTAAAACAAAATGTGCAGGATATGATCAACACCGAGATCGCCGAGCAGGGCCACCCGCTAACAGACCAAATCTATAGCGCGTTGGCCGCCTGCCTTGAAGGGGAAGAGTCCGCCACCCGCCGAGAAGCCGTTGCAATCCATTCCGCTGTACTGGGGGCGGTGCTTATGTTTGCGCTTGCTGATGGCCTGCACGATCCTTTGAAGCATTCGAAAACTGAATTGGTTGACGCGCTTATTGCCTGTATGACGGTCGGCTAGTGCGAAGGATGGTCAATTGGATGCTATGCTGTGGACATCTTTCCAGTCGGCAACGCGGTCACTGCCAACAAACTGCGCTTTGGTCTGTGTATTCGAAAAGTTCGAACTTCTTCGTAAATGTGCGGCAAACCCGTCCTGAAACTCAGGACTGTTTCGACCAATAGATAGTAGCATTTTGCTAAAATTCCATCGCCCGATTGCGGGCGTTTGCAATGTGCCGATCCATTGCGTCGACCGCGCCGTGCGCGTCACGCATCAGAATCGCGCTGATAACGGCAAGGTGGTCAGAAAATGCATCCGGCAGCGTCGCTCGCGTAAGCCGAATTCGGTCGAGACGGATCAAACGGATGCGGATGTTGTTGATGTTATAGGCCTGCTGCAGTAAAATGTTGCCAGTGGTTTCAAGCAGAAGCGCGTGAAAGCCGGCATCAACGGTCTGGCCTGCGTCAGGTACTTTGTGGTCGCTGGATTTTTCCAAAGCGCCAAGTACTTCCAGATGTCGCTGTCTTTGATTTTCAAGCATCTCATCAGGCATCTTGCGGACCGCGTGCAGAACAGCCTCACGCTCTAGTGCGGCGCGCATTTGAAATGCATTGCGGATCATGTGCAAGTCTATCACAGGGATCTGGATGCCGCGCTTTGGCTGGACCAGCAGCAGGCCTTCTGCCTGAAGACGCGGAAGAATTTCCCGCAGGGCACTGATCGACAGGCTCAACATCGCACCAAGTTCGCGTTGATTGACAAATTGCCCTGGTCGCAGGCGCCCGTCTAGTAGGGCATCCTGAAACATCTGATAGCCTGTCTGAGCATTACTTTGTGCCACATTTGACAATGCCGTAGCTCCGTTGTCTGATTTCGATACCGTACTTTTTAATTGTTCAAGATGAGGTCGGGTAACTGATACCATTAGTTTCTACATATGGCCCGTCATTGGGTAAAGTGTGAACTTAGTTTTTGCCAATACCTGGCGGGAACTGAGGCGATGAGGATCAACTATCAAGTTTTAGTACATAAATTACAATGTTTAACAAATATTATCTAACATGTTAGTTGTGCTATAATAGAAGTTGGCACACACAATCAGAAAGAAAATGGGAAAGATTCGTGGCAAAATTTGGCATCTCTGTGGCGTTACTGACACCTTTCACTGATCAGGGTAATATCGACACGGTGACGCTCAAAGAGCATGCGCAACACCTTTTGAGTGAAAGTGTTGCGAGCGTGACGCTTTTCGGCACGACGGGTGAAGGTGCATCTATCGGTCGACAAGAACGCAAGATCGGAATCGAGGCGATCTTGTCCGCGGGCATCCCTGCACAAAAACTGGTGTTAGGCATCTGCGCTACAGCGCTAGAGGACGCCGTGGAACAGGTTGTCGAAGGGCGAGCGTACGGAGTTCGCTGCTTTCTGTTGATGCCACCCTTTTACTTTAAAGAATGTTCAGATAATGCGCTTTTGGCCTGGCACATGCAGTTGGTCGCCCGAACTGATCCGGATACGCAATTCATTGTCTACCATATACCGCAAGTGTCCGGCGTGCCGCTGTCGGTCGACCTGATAGGGCGTCTGGCAGTCGCGGCACCTAACCGTTTCCGCGCAGTTAAAGATAGTTCTGGAAGCTGGGAAAACGCCAGGGCTCTGCTGCAGCAAAAGGCGATGCCGGTCCTGATTGGCGACGAGCGACTATTGCATCGAGCTGTACCGCATGGCGCCGAAGGGTCGATTTGCGGATTTGCCAACCTTTATCCAGCGCGCCTTGTGCGGCTAATAGAAACGGCAACCGAGGACCGAGCGCTTTGTGAAGAAGTGACGCAGGTTGTTAGCGGGCCGGTTATTCCGGGGCTGAAGGCGTTGATGGCCGTCCAGCATAATAGGCCCGCTTGGGAGCGGATTCGACTGCCGTTGATCCCGCTTGACGACGACGAACGCAGCGCCTTGCTTGCCGCGATACACGGGGCGATCTGACGTGTCGGTCCAAACACCCCATCTGCGCCATCATGCTTATTCCAGCTTTACCGAAAAGTTGCTGACGCGGGATATCCTGCCTGGGCAGTTCGTGTCGCAGCGCGAATTGGTCGAGCTGACCGGAATGCCGCTTGGCGCGATCCGCGAAATGATCCCGCGCCTTGAGGCCGACGGGCTTGTGCGCACTGTGCCCAAGCGCGGATTGCAAGTGTTGTCGGTTGACCTCAATCTGATCCGCGATGCTTTTCAATTGCGCCGCGTCATCGAAGCCGAGGCAATCGTCAATTTTTGCCGCACCGCCGACGACAGTGAAATCGACCAGATCGCTGCAGAACATCAGGAAGTTCTTTCCCTTGCTGTCACTGGCGTCGACGATCTGTTGCTTGAGCGCGCGCAACGTGTCGATTGGGCTTTTCATGATCGCATCGTGGACCAAATGCAAAACCGAATAATGTCCGAAATATACCGCGTCAACATGATCAAGATCCGGCTAATTGCGAATTCGGATGCACGGATTTCACCTGATCGGTTGGTTTGCGTGATGAGGGAACATATGAATATCATTCAGGCCCTGCTTGACCGCGACGAGGCGGCGGCAGTGGTGGCCATCAACACTCATATCAATGGCGCGAAAAAGCGGGCCATTCGCCTTTAGGATCCTATTTTCAACCGACGTCATGAACACAAAGGAGGAACCATGACACATTCATTCAAAACAAGCGCTTTGGCGCTAATATCCACTGCAATTCTGGCCGTGCCGGCATTTTCCGACACCGTCACACTGCGCCTGTCCACACCGGCTACGGACACCGACCAGCGTACTATCGCTCTGGCCGAGGTCTTTGCTCCGGCGGTTGGCGCATTTGCAACCTACGAGCCGCACTACAACAGTTCGCTTATCGCGCAGGGTTCAGAGCTGGAAGCGATCGCTTCGGGTGATCTGGAAATGTCCATCACGTCAGCGCAGGAACTGGCGCAGTTTTTCCCCGAGTTTTCAATCTTTACGGCGGGTTATGTCCATCAAGACGCGGCGCATCAGGTTGCCGTGTTCGACGACGCGCTGATGGCCCCGTTCAAGCAAAAAGTTGAGGATGAGTTGGGTGTTAAGCTACTCAGCGTCATGTATCTTGGCCGCCGTCATGTAAACCTGCGTCAATGCCCTGGTGAGCTGACCGTGCGAACTCCGGCGGACCTTGCCGGTGTGAATCTGCGGATGCCCGGCTCGGAAGCCTGGCAATTCCTGGGCCGTGCTTTGGGTGCAAACCCGACACCGATGGCCTTTACCGAGGTCTATACCGCGCTGCAAACCGGTTCCGTGGATGGTCAGGATAACCCTTTGCCAACCGTCGTGGATGCCAAGTTCTACGAAGTGACCTGCCAGATTGCACTGACTTCGCACCTTGTTGACCTGAACTACATCGCCTTCTCAAAAGCTGTTTGGGACGGGCTGACTGCAGAGCAACAGGCCACGCTGCAGCATGCCGCCGATGCCGCCGCTGAATCTGCGCGTCAGGCACAGTTGCAGAAAGAAAACGATCTGGTCGCCTTTTTGGAAGAGCAGGGGCTAAACATCTATGAGCCTGATGTCGCTTCCTTTCGCGAGGCGGTGCAAGCCGCTTACCTAAGCTCCGACTTTGCGGCGACTTGGCCCGAAGGCGTGCTGGATAAAGTGAACGCATTGGGTAAATAGTAATTGGCGGGGCGGCTCTTTGGGCCGCCCGTTGCCTACGAGCGCTTGGAGACCGAAATATTGACGCGCATATCTGCCACCCTGCAACGTGTAGCCGAGTTGTTTGTCGGTGTGCTGATGGGGCTGATGTTTGTGACCTTCATCGTGCAGATTATCATACGATACACTGCACGGCTGGAATGGATCAGCCAGAGCTTGCCTTTTCTTGATCCAACGCATTACGGCTGGACCCTGGAATTCTGTCTGCTTCTGTGGATCTGGATCATCTTCGTCGGCGCTGCATTTGTGGTAAAGCGTGAAGACCATGTGACGTTTGATCTATTTTACGATGCTGTGCGCCCAAGCGTACGGCGGTGGTTTATCATCATCGGAAGCGCCATTGTCGCAGTAGCGCTGGCGATGTCCATCGAGCCAACATTGGGTAAATTCGGGATCCTGCGTCTTAAGAGAACCGCCACCCTTGCGGGGTTATTCGGTGACTGGATTCGAATGCGTGATATCTATGTCGTCTACATTCTATTTTTGATCACGGTCTCGGTTCGTTATGCTTGGGTAGCATGGTGCGCGCTGCGTGACAGGGTGGATGACACATCTGCTGACGGCCCCGGATCATGAGTGTCGCGCTGCTTCTATGTATCGGCGTGATACTGATAATCGCCGGGATCGGTGTGCCTATCGCATATGCGGTCATCGTCGGCGTATTGGCCTATCTGGTGGCCGCCGGGCAAGATATCGGGATTGGCGGTAAGGTCCTGATGGATGGGCTATACAACAGCTTTATTCTGCTCGCTGTGCCTCTCTTCATTGTAGCCGCAAATATCATGAATGCCGGCACAATAAGTGATCGCCTGCTGAGCTTTTGCATCGCCCTTATTGGTCGGTTTCGCGGTGGGCTTGGCCACGTGAACGTGGTCGCTTCGCTGATCTTTTCTGGCATGTCCGGATCGGCTGTCGCTGATGCCGCTGGGATCGGCAAGATCATCATCGGTATGATGACGCGTTCAGGGCACTACTCTCGCGGCTATGCAGCGGCGATCACAGCCGCGTCTGCCACGATTGGCCCGATTATCCCGCCATCAATCCCAATGGTGCTCTATGCTCTCGTCTCAAACACCTCGATCGGCTACTTGTTTCTAGGCGGGATCATTCCCGGTCTCTTCATGGGGCTGGTTTTGATGGGGATGAATTATTGGCTTGCGCGCCAACGCGGGTTTGGGCAGGAAGAGCCAGTGCCGCTGGCGGAATTGCCTCGCAAAACGATGAACGCCTTTCCAGCGTTACTGATGCCCGCCATTTTGCTTTACGGCATCTATGGCGGTGTCACTACCCCGACCGAGGCCGCTGCCGTGGCGGCATTCTACGCGCTGGTTCTGGCTGCACTGTTCTATCGTGCGCTAAATTTTGGCGAGCTGTTTCAGATCCTTGTCGACAGCGCCCGTTCCTCGGCAGCGGTGGGATTGATCATTGGCGGGGCTTTGATCCTGAACTATGTGGTTGCCTCTGAGAACATCCCCAATAAGCTGGCCAGCAGCCTGACAGGGCGTGATGTAAACCCTCTTGTGTTCCTTTTGGGGGTAAACCTTTTGCTTTTGCTACTGGGCTGTCTGTTGGACGCGACAACGATTATCCTTGTGATAATCCCGTTGTTTCTGCCCACCTGTCGCGATCTGGGGATCGACCTTGTCCATTTCGGCGTTGTGGCGATTGTCAACACAATGATTGGGTTGATCACCCCGCCTTATGGTGTGTTGCTCTTTGTAATCAATGCAGTAACGCGCATTCCTTTGGGTGAAATTATCCGGGAAATCTGGCCATTTCTTGGCGTTCTGGTTCTTGCCCTTTTGTGTATGATTCTGTTGCCAAGCGTAGTCCTATGGCTGCCCCGACTGTTTGGGTACCCCGGGTGAATTGCACAGCAGCCAAGCTGAGTGCACTGCATGGACGCCAGGTTCTTGATATTGCAGCTCAGCGCGGCGCTTTGCGATAATTGGCGGATCACGCGTAAGGATGTTTGACGTCGTCCAAGAGACACCTTCGGCTAGGTAAAGATAAAAAGCCCAAGCTGTAAGATTTGAGTGCTAGCCAAAGGTCGCGGCAACTTCGTACATCACCGGTTCAAAACTGCGACACAATCCGTTGAATTTACGATTGCGTTCGCGCATCTCCGTGGTGCGCAGCATGGCCAGAAAATCTTCGCGGCACCGCCATTGCGAGTAGTTGGCAATCCGGGTATGGGCGTCGTTGACATGCAAACCGGCAGCGATGAAGCCGGGTTGCAGTGAGATGAATTCAGCATAGGCCTCGGTTAGGGCATCCATTAAGTCCTGACAGGTTCCGGGTGACATTTCAAAGGTGGTGATGACGGTCTGGATTTCAGCGGTTTTGGCGATTGTGGGCATTGGCTCCTCCGTTGATTATTTCCAGCTTACGCGGATTTGTGGCAAAAACAGAAGTGTTTCAGCCAATATTCGACAAGTTGCAGGGCGTTGGCACCTAGAATCGGTGACCTTGCGCGACCCAGTTGTTACAGGGAAATGAGCGAAATTTCAAATTCCGGCCTCCAAATTCCAAACCACGGTAAAACTTAAATAAAGAGGCTTGATAGAGGTTCAAAACAGCCACAACATGCAAGAGAAGGCATTCTATTTGGAGAATGTCGGTGAATATTTGGCAACCAGGCCCAAGGGTCACCAAGGAGACAATTATGATCAATTTCTTTAAACCATTCGTCACTGCTGTTGCGCTTACGGGACTGGCGGCCGCGTCAGCCTCTGCTGAAACTCGTGTTACGTATAAATCGGCCAAAACAACGTCATCCTATTACCAAATGGCTGTTCAGATTGCCGAAGCCATGAAGTCCGGATCAGACGGAGACATCATCGTCACGGTCGAAGAAAGCCAGGGTTCGGTCCAGAACGTGATGGAAGTCAAAGCCCGTGGCGCAGACTATGTATTCACCACGCCTCCGGTGCTGGTAGCGCTGGCCCAGGGCGGCAAAGCTATGTTCAAGGACAAGAGCGATCCCGCCTTTGACGAGATCCGCGCGCTGTTTCCGATCCCGTCTTTGACAATGCATTTTGTCATGTCCGAAGCCTCAGGCGTTACTGATTTCGCCGGGTTGGAAGGCAAGACAATCCTGCTGGGCAAGGGTTCTTTTGGCGCTCGTGAGGGGGCCAAGTACCTCAAGTTGTTTGGTCTGGAAGGCAAGGTCAAAATTGCAGATGTGGAACTGTCTGGCGCGGTGCCAGCCCTGAAGAACGGTCAGATTGACGGGTTTGTCACTGCAGGTTCGTTTCCGGCACCAAACGTGATCGAAGCCGCCGCTTCGACCGGCGTGGTTGTCCTGTCGCTGAATAATGACCAAATCACCAAAAGCAAGCGGGCGCGTCTGGTGATTCCAGCGGGCACCTATGCGGGGCAGGTCGGCGATATTGTCACCACGTCGCTTCCGGTTGTGGCTTATACAACAACTAAAATGGACGACGACACCGCCTATGAGCTGACCAAAACCTATTGGGAAGGCAAAGTGGCGATGGGCGACGCCGCCCCTTGGTGGAATGGTGTTGATCAAGGTCTGATGGCCAATATCACGGGCAAAATCCATCCTGGTGCCCTTAAGTATTACGCCGAGGCCGGTTTCGATCTGACGGATGCTCAAAAATAGGCTGAATGGTCTAGTGAAACGAAAAGGCCGGGCAGTTAATTGCCCGGCCCTGTTACTATTAGGTTCCGGATCACGATGGCGATGACACAACAATCAACTTCCTTGCGCTTCTTTTGGCTGGGATTGGCTGCGCTGATGGTCACGTTTCATCTGGGGCTGGTCTTTTGGGGGCTGGTGCCCAATCTGGTCAGTCGCCCACTGCATCTGGCGTTTGTTCTACCGTGGGTTTTTGTGTTTGCCGCCAAAACCAGAGGCGAACTGGTGTCTGGACTTGTGCTGTCGATGCTGGGGGTTTCAGCCGCAATCTGGATTGCACTGAACCATGACATGCTGGGCGACCAATACGGGTTTCTTGAAGGTAATTTCCAGATCGGTGTTGCCGTTGTCTTGCTGGTCTGTGTGATCGAGGCAGCACGGCGGGCGATTGGATGGCCCTTGCCTCTGGTGGCAATATCCGCTCTGGCCTATGCGCTGTTTGGGTCCGCGATACCGGGAGAGTTTGGTCACTCTGGTACTCCTTTGCGCAGCTTTCTGGGTACGATGACCATTGCCGAGGGTGGTATCTGGGGCAGCCTGACGGCGGTGTCGGTTGGGATCGTATCGATTTTTGTTATTTTCGGAGCGGTCCTGAACGCAGGCGAGGCCGGGCAGGGTTTTATGAATGTTGCTGCCGCCGCTGCGGGGCGTCTCAAGGGTGGTGCTGCCAAAGTTTCGGTGATTTCCTCTGCGCTGTTTGGGTCGATCTCGGGATCGGCCTCGGCCAATGTGGCGTCGACCGGGGCACTCACGCTGCCCGCAATGACCAAGCTGGGTTATCCCAAACGGCTGGCCGCAGCGGTCGAGGCAGTGGCCTCATCAGGTGGGCAGATTATGCCCCCGTTGATGGGGGCCGGGGCGTTCGTGATGGTCGAACTGACCGGCGTGCCATATATCGGCATCATGGCTGCGGCTGTGTTGCCTGCAATCTTGTATTTCTTTGCAGTCTGGGTTGGCATCAACGCCTATGCCAGCCGGTTCGATCTTCGCGGTATCGAGGCAAGTGAACAACCATCGGCGCGCGATGTGCTGATCACCTCGGCGTTTTTTCTGGTGCCGTTCTCGGTGTTGCTGTGGGGGATGTTCAGTGGTGGTTACACGCCGCAATATGCCGCCTGTCTGGCGATTCTGGCCGGTGCGGTGTTGTTGCTATTCAACCGCAAGGCACGGTTTGATCCGGGCCAGATTGCCGAGCGGGTCACGTCAGCGCTGATGAATGCGGCACGTCAGATCGCTATGATTGCATCAATTATTTTTTGTGCCTCAATCATCATCGGCGTGTTGTCGATTACCGGGTTGGGGGTGAAAATCACTTCGCTGATCCTGACCGGCTCGGGCGGTCTGTTGTGGCCATCGTTGCTGCTGACGGCGCTGGCCTGTCTTGTGTTGGGCATGGAGGTGCCGACAACGGCGGCCTATGTCATATGCGTTTCGGTGGCGGGCCCGGCGCTTATTCAGCAAGGATTAGAGCCGCTACAGGCGCATCTGTTTGTGTTCTGGTTCGCCTTATTGTCGACCATCACCCCGCCAGTGTGCGGTGCCGTGTTTATCGCGGCGGGGATGATAGGCGAGAATTGGATCAAGGTTGCCTTGACAGCCATGGCGTTGGGGGTCGGACTATATGTCATTCCACTGGGAATGATTGCCAATCCGGATATTCTGAAGGTTGCCGAGACCCCCCTGGCGGCATTAACCGCCTTTCTGAGAATGGCTGTAGGTTTGGCGGTACTGAGCTACGGTCTGATTGCTCTTGAAAAAATCGCCGCCAAAATCGCGGTTGGATTGATTGGATTGGCAATCGTCATGTCCGGCATTTTGATCTGATTTGAAGCTAAGCCCAAGACCCAATAAAGACTGTTGCAATAGGGCGGACTCCAAATACGCCCTGGCGCTGCCTTTGAGCGGGACATTTTGCCCCGATCCTTACAATTAGCATGTATGCAACGGTATACTATCGACCTCTGCAGATTCATCCGGTAAGGAACGGCCAACTCACTTTCAAGAGGTTTTTCTATGTCTGACATCATCTACACCAAAGTGGACGAAGCACCTGAGCTGGCTTCCGCATCGTTCCTGCCAATCATCCAGAAATTTGCGGCCGCTGCTGGCGTGTCTGTGGGCATAAAGGACATCAGCCTGGCCGGTCGTGTTCTTGCGACTTTCCCTGAGTATCTAAGCGAGGCACAGCGACAGTCCGACGACCTGGCCGAACTGGGACGTTTGGTGAAGACTGCAGAAGCAAACGTCATCAAGCTTCCGAATATTTCTGCCTCTGTTCCGCAGCTTGTTGCTGCAGTCCAGGAACTTCAATCGCAGGGTTTCGCGCTGCCAGATTATCCAGAAGCACCGAACACCGACGAGGAAAAAGCTGTTCGTGCCAAGTACGACTCGATCAAAGGCTCGGCGGTGAACCCGGTTCTGCGCGAGGGTAACTCTGATCGTCGCGCTGCCAAGGCTGTCAAAAGCTTTGCGCAAAGCAATCCGCATCGCATGGGCGATTGGGCTGCTGACAGCAAAACCTGCGTGTCTTCTATGTCTGGTGGTGATTTTTTCTCGAACGAAGTGTCTGCAACGCTGGCGAATGAAGCCACGGCCAAGATTGTTCTGGTGACGGCGACAGACGAAATTGTTCTCAAAGAAGGCATTAACTTTCCCGCCGGTACAGTAGTCGATGCTACCTTTATGAGTGCCACAGCACTTGATGCTTTTCTGGCCGATGAGATTGACAAAACCAAAGCCGACGGCACGCTGTTTTCGTTGCACCTGAAAGCCACGATGATGAAGGTTTCGGACCCGATCATCTTTGGCCGCGCGGTCAAAGTTTTCCTCGCGCCTGTCTTTGAGGCGCACGGCGGCGCTATGGCTGAACTGGGTGTAAACCCCAACTCTGGCCTTGGTGATCTTCTGTCACGTGTTGAAGGCAACGCTGCGATCATGGCCGATGTCCAGGCCTGCCTGGCGTCCCGCCCGCCGATGTACATGGTTGATTCCGACAAGGGCATCACCAACCTGCATGTCCCATCCGACGTGATTATTGATGCCTCAATACCCGCCCTTATCCGGGCAGGTGGCAAAGGTTGGGGACCTGATGGCAAGGAATCCGATACCAATTGCGTGATCCCCGACAATTCCTATGCGCCCGTCTATGACGAGTCAGTCAAGTTTTTCAAAGAGAACGGAAAACTGAACCCTGCCACTGCGGGTACAGTTCAGAACGTCGGACTGATGGCCCAAAAAGCAGAAGAATATGGCTCGCATCCGACGACCTTTGAAATCCCGGTTGCGGGCACCGTCAAGATGATCCTTGATGATGGCACAGTGCTACATAGCCATGCAGTCGAGGCCGGTGATATCTGGCGTTCGGCTTCCACGCGCAAGGCCCCCATTGAAGACTGGGTGAACCTTGCTATCGACCGTCAGAAGGCTGAAGGCTACCGGTCCATATTCTGGCTGGACGCAGCCCGAGCCCATGACGCCGAGCTGATTGCCTATGTCAGGCCGATCCTTGAAGCCAAAGGCATTGCTGCCAAGTTCGAGATCATGGCACCGCGCGAGGCCACCCGCGCCTCTCTCGAAACTATTACGAAGGGTGACAACAGTATTGCGATCACAGGCAACGTGCTGCGCGATTATCTGACTGATCTGTTCCCGATCCTTGAGCTGGCAACTTCTGCCAAGATGCTCTCTATCGTGAAACTGATGAACGGCGGCGGCCTTTTTGAGACCGGTGCCGGCGGTTCGGCACCAAAGCACGTGCAACAACTTGTTGAAGAAAACCACTTGCGTTGGGACAGCCTTGGCGAATTCTGCGCGCTGGGCGAAAGTCTGACGTTCCTTGCGGATGCCAAAGGTAACGAAAAAGCCCGTGTGCTGGGCAATGCGGTAGACGCCGCCACCCAGGGTATACTGGACAATGGCCACTCACCGTCGCGTAAGGTCGGTGAGCCAGACAACCGCGACAGCCACTACTGGTTTGCCCGCTATTGGGCCGAAGCACTGGCTGCACAAACAAGCGATGCGGGTCTTGCTGCGCATTTTTCCCCGATCGCAGAAGCACTAAGCGCAAACGAGGAAAAGATCGTCTCCGAACTTGCTGCTGCCCAGGGCCCCGCTGTCGATCTGGGGGGATATTATCACACGGATGTGGCCAAAACTGCGGCAGTGATGCGCCCCTCTGCAACGCTGAATGCGATTATCGGATAAATCACCCGAAAAAACATCAGGGCCGCGCGTTATTAAAGAACGGCGCGGTCCTTTTTTAGTCAAATCTGACTTTGTAGTGTAAATCGTTACTAAGGGATTCATTGCGTGAATCCAGCCTGTTAGCCACTGAAATCGAACAGTCGTCAAATGCAGAATTGCTTTATGATGCTGTCGTCTCGACATTGAAACTGCCTGGAATTACGCCATTCAGAAATCGCGTAATAATCCGCGCAGCTGTTTCTCTGGAAAATGCATTGGGATGGGTCATGTAATCTACCCACATACCCTCTAGCAAAGCCAGCGTTCCGAGCGTCACTTCGTTGGCAATGGCCTTACTGTCGACGGTTGGGGGTTCGCTTAGCAAGGCATCAAACGCGTCATTTATCATGCTGCGCAGGCGTTTGTCGCGCGTGTCGCTGTAGCCTGCGATTTCTGGGTTGTAGCGCGCTTCGCCACGAAGGCCATGCCATATAGCGACGGACCGTTCGTTTAGGATTTCAGGACTAAGATCGGCGCGTAGCACGGCCAGGATTGTCTCGGCGGGACTGTTCGAAGTGAGGGCAAGCTGGCGATCCATCTCGACGTAATATTCATCGCTGAAGGAAGCAGCAGATGCAGCCAGAAGGCTGCCCTTTCCACCAAAATGAAGATGGATCATCCCGCGGGACAATCTCGCACGTTTGATGATCGCGCTGATTGTCGTCTCTGCGATGCCAACTTCGGCAACCGAATCGAGCGTGGCTTTGATCAAAAGCTGGCGATGCCGTTTGGGATCGCGACTATGGGTATGTTCTGCACCGCCATCCATCTACGTGCTTCCTATATATTGCAAACGCCTTGTTCGTATATTTCCGATTTGGAAAGGGCATTGCCAAGTCACAGATTGACACCGCGCCCCACCTTGTACATTGCTTAATGGACGATTGTCCATTACACAGGCAAAGGTGCGAGGTTTTGGGAAAAAGATCCTCAAAAATGCACAAGGAGCGTGAACGCAACAAGGCAGGTTTCTAACCTTACTTTCAACTAGATGGATGCAATTGCCGCCATCTCCTTACCAATATTCAAGGAACGTGCTCATGACGGAGAAGGACAAGTATTCAGTGCTCTTTGAACCGGTGCAAATTGGGCCGGTCGTGGCAAAGAACCGTTTTTACCAAGTGCCACATTGCAATGGCATGGGTCATGTGCGCCCGCGCGCAGAGGCGGCAATGCGGGCCATGAAGGCTGAAGGTGGATGGGCTGTCGTGTCCAATCAAGAGACCGAGATTCATCCAACATCTGATCTGGCCCCCTTTGCAGAGGGTCGCCTGTGGGATGCACGGGACATCCCTGCGTTGCGGCTAATGACCGATGCAGTTCATGACAAGGGGGCGCTGGCGGCAATTGAACTGGTGCACAATGGCGGTCATGCGTCCAACCTGCTGAGCAGGGCGCCAATCCTCGCGCCATCAGATATGGCGATCGAGAACGTGATCCCGATGCAGGCGCGGGCCATGGACAAATCTGACATCCGCGCGCTGCGTCGCTGGCATCGGGATGCGGCGGTCAGGGCGCGGGATGCCGGGTTCGACGTCATCTATGTCTATGCCGGGCATAACATGACAATTGCGCAGCATTTCATGCTGCCGCACATGAACCAGCGTAGCGATGAGTATGGCGGTAGCCTGGAAAACCGTGTACGGTTGACGCGCGAATTGTTGGAGGAAACACGCGAAGCTGTGGGGGATACTTGCGCCGTGGCATTCCGATTTGCTGTGGATGAGATGCTGGGTGCTGACGGGATGCAGGCCGCTGAAGAAGGCCGCGCGATCGTCGAGTTGCTGTCAGACCTTCCTGATCTGTGGGACGTGAACGTAGCGGGTTGGCCCAACGACTCGGCCACCACCCGGTTTCAGCCACAGGACGGCTATCAAAATGACTATATTTCCTTCGTCAAACAGGTAACGCAAAAACCCGTTGTGGGCGTTGGGCGATTCACTTCGCCTGACCTTATGGTGTCAATGATCCGCAAGGGGGTTCTTGATCTGATTGGCGCGGCGCGACCATCGATTGCCGACCCCTTTCTGCCAGAGAAAATCAAAACCGGACGGATCGACGAAATCCGCGAGTGTATTGGCTGCAATATCTGCGTCAGCGCAGATTCACAGGGTGTGCCAATCAGGTGCACGCAAAACCCCACGATGGGAGAGGAATGGCGACGGGGGTGGCATCCCGAAATCATCGCACCAAAGCTCTCTGATCAAGAGGTGCTGGTGGTTGGAGCTGGCCCGGCTGGGTTGGAATGTGCCATGCAATTGTCCAAACGCGGCTATGGCGTGACGTTGGCAGACGCTGCAGATGAACCGGGTGGACGGGTTCTGCGCGAAAGCAGTTTGCCGGGGTTGTCAGCCTGGATGCGGGTTGCCGATCATCGGCTCTATCACCTGCGCCAGGACAACAACGTACAGATGTTCATGCAAAGCCAACTTGGGGCTGATGATGTGGCTGAACTAGGGCTGAAGCACGTATTTCTGGCCACAGGCGCACGCTGGCGACGGGATGGGCTAGGCCGCTCGACATATCGAGCCCCACCGCAAATTGATAAGGCCGCTCAGGTCTTTACGCCTGACGACATCATGGATGGAAAAATGCCGCCGAAGGGCCCGGTGATGATCTACGATGACGACCAAATCTATCTGGCCGCTGTTTTGGCAGAGAAACTTGCGTGTGACGGGTACGACGTCACGTTCGTGACGCCTGCCAACATGGTGTCACCTTTCACCCAGTACACACTGGAACAAGCCAGGGTGCAGTTGCGCCTGATCGAGTTGGGCGTGACACTACTCATCAATTCAACCCTTGTGGCACTGAGCGCCGATGCTGTGCGCTTTGCCTGCACATATTCGGGCCAAGAGAAAGAGCTGGCAAACCTATCCTCGGTTCTGGTGACCGAACGGCGACGCGAAACCACGCTTTACGACGCACTTCGCCAAAGAGGTGGGTTGGACACGCTGAACCTGATCGGAGACGCCGCAAGCCCATCGTTGATCGCAGACGCGGTCTATTCCGGCCACATGGCCGCACGCAATTTCGAACGCTCACCTGATGTGATCGAAGCCGACTGGTTCCGCCGGGAACTCGTCGCAACGGACAAGGAGTAAGTTCGCCATGGCCAAAGATGATCTGCAAGTGATGCTTGATCTGGTTTCCAACCAGACCGAAGGCTTTGCCCTGCCACAGCATTTTTATACATCGCCCAAAGTCTATGATCATGACATTCGCGCGGTATGGAATCACAACTGGATCTGGGTTGGGCATATCTGCCAAATCCCCGAACCAGGCGACTATTTCCTGTTCGACTACGGCCCGGAATCCATCATCATTGTGCGCGACCAAGAAGGGCATGTTCGTGCCCATATTAACGTCTGTCGCCATCGTGGTTCGCGGGTGTGCATCGAGAAATCCGGTAAGGCTCGCAATTTTGTCTGTCCCTACCACGCCTGGACCTTTGATCTGAGCGGCAGACTGCGCAATCGTCGCGGGATGGGCAGTGACTTTGATCCGGCAGATTACGGGCTTTTTCCGGCACAAGT
>PIVL01000814.1 GCA_003354145.1 Paracoccaceae bacterium | reverse complement strand
TCTTAGTGTCTGATCCAATACTAATTGAGTGATTTCAATCTTTTGTGATTCAATCGGATTGAGAAGATTCGAAGGAGGTCACAATGGCTTGGACAGAAACCACTCGCGCCAAATATGAACGGCATTATGGACGCTATGCAAGCGATTTAACCGATGCTGAATGGGGATTGGTTGCCCCATTTTTACCGCCAGCCAAGAGAACAGGTCGCCCGCGCACGACGCCAATGCGGGATGTTGTGGACGCAGTTTTGTACGTCGCGAGTACCGGTTGCCCATGGCGAATGCTGCCAAACGATTTTCCACCCGTGTCCACAGTACGCTACTATTTCTACGACTGGCGCGATGATGGCATTTTCGAAATGATCAGCCACCTTTTGGTGGAGATGGCACGGGAACTACTCGGGAGAAATCCCCAGCCAAGCGCAGGGGTTGTGGACAGCCAGTCCATAAAAACAACGGAAAGCGGTGGCGTTTGCGGTTACGATGCAGGCAAACGGATCAAAGGTCGCAAACGCCACATCATCACCGACACCCTGGGATTTATGGTTGGACTTGTGGTTCATAGCGCCGGAATTCAGGACAGGGATGGGGCGCCGGAAGTGTTCAAATCCATCGGTCGTTCTCATCCGGATTTGCAACATATTTTTGCGGATGGCGGGTACGCAGGCCCAAAGCTGCGCGACGTTTTGGCCGATGCCGGGAACTGGACAATCCAGATCGTGAAGCGCTCGGATGCCGCAAAAGGTTTTGCAGTCATCCCAAAAAGATGGGTTGTTGAACGCACATTCGCTTGGTTGAACCGCTGCCGCAGACTGGCCAAAGACTGGGAGAAATCAATCGAAAGCTCAAAAGCATGGATACTCATCGCCCACATCAGAACTCTAACACGCAGAATTGCAAGGCATTGTAATCATGCGTAGAGTTTTGAATCAGACACTTAGA
>PIVL01000375.1 GCA_003354145.1 Paracoccaceae bacterium | reverse complement strand
CGTTGCCGGATCCGACAAGATCATTCTCGACACTTCGGTTTTCGCCAGCCTTGCCACAGGTGCTAAGGGTGAAACGCAAACGCTTGGCGAAGAGTTCTTCGAGGTTGCCAAACGCGCCGACGACTCGAACGACTACGTCATGTACAAGTGGAAGACCGGTGAACTCTTTTATGACCCCGACGGCAGGGGTGGAGAAGCACAGGTAAAGATAGCGCAGCTTGAGGAGCGTCTGGATATTGAATACACCGACTTCTTGTTGATCTAAAGTCGCAGTTCATCTGAAACAGATGCATCCCCCCAAAGCGACAATTGTGATTGGGTGAAGGGAGTATAACGGACGGACGCGTGGAATCTTCCACTTCCATAGCCAGCGCTTTGTCTATTCTCGCGGCTTTGTCGCACAACTCAGCCAGAGGTCGGACTTCCCCTTACTCCAGGCGGACTTATCCTACGGCCTCTGTTTGGGGTATGCTAAGAGCGGAAAATCCGTTGAGGATCGCGGCAACTTGCCGATCGAAGTCCGCGCCGAGAGGCGCTGACCGAGCAGTTTCACACAATACATTCCGGCGTCAAACCAGATCGATAGCGAACCGCGTCGCTTCAAGGAAAGGTTATAGTGCGACCAGTTCTTGGTCTTGTATATCGTCGGTGCCCAGCTGCTCATAGAAACCAGCTACCACACTGGATTCACAACATGAATCCCTCAACTGAATTGTGCAAAAAAGCCGATACCGGGGAAAACTCTGGCCCTATTGTCGCTACGGCTTACTTCCTTCGCACCAATAAAGATCCACCCACCTTTGGTATTTGCCATTGCTGAAACGGCTTTCGCATAAACTTGCATGCTCGAAGGCTCTGCAATGCAATCGATGAACAAACCTTCATGAGCCGCCCTCAGAACGAGAAGATCTTCCGTCTCGAGCTTAGCCATTTCATTACTGAATAGAGTAAAACTATCTGACAAATCCCACCCGATTCGAAACTTTGGTTTCACTAACGCTTTTTGAACTGGTCGGTCCAGCGGTTGTTGTGGAAACAAAAATGGTATGGCTAGTTCACTATATGACGGACTGTGACGATAGGACTCAGCCGGTCGGATCACCTTTAACTAGGTTATGAGATTCGCGTGAATCCGATCAGTCCTGGCTCGGGTGCCGAAGAGATGGTTGATTGGTCGCTGGCCAGCCAGCAAATATGATCGATTTAAGATTGGTGCGAGAGTTGTTCGTCACACCCCTGCAATCACCTTTCAGCTCGCAGAAGTTGCGTTCAGCGGTGATCTGTTCGACCACATCATAGCCTGAGTTCGCCGCCGGTTCCCGAATGAAGATGTCAGCAGCAAAATCTAAAGGAAAGCGGCTCCACAGATTTGTACGGATATCAGTCTATTCACCAAACTCGATGCCGCATTAGGATGACAGGCCCAAACTCGCAGCGTGGAACAGTCGCCGACCGCCAAAACCGTTGCTACAGTGGGTTGAAAGACCTAGCCTTCCCTGTAGGCATCATTGATTGGGAATATTGGATAAATTTTTCTAAGACATCCTGAGATAGACGCGTGTGCCGGGATCCGATATGGGTCGGGAGAACCGAAGAAATGAGGACGTCATCTTGGCCGCGACTATGAACCGTATCAAAGATTTGATGCTAACCCTGCAGCGGGTTGTTTTGGGATGCAGGCGGCAACGCGCAGCGCCGCTGGCGATTGCGGCGATCTTCAAGGACGAGGGGCCCTATATTCTGGAATGGCTAGCTCATCACCGCAGCATAGGGGTCGCACTTTTTTTCATCGCCGACAACAACAGCTCAGACGGCTCTTCCGCGCTTCTAGCGGCGTTGGACCGGGCGGGCGTGATCACGCATATCCCGTTTCCTGGAACGAAAGGCGAAACACCGCAACTGCCCGCTTACGAGCGGATCATGGAGCGGTTCGGGGATCAGGCTGACTGGGTGGCGTTTATCGATGCGGACGAGTTTTTGCGTCCAACGACACTGGGTGCGCGGCCGCTAGCCGCGTGGCTCGCGGCATTGCCGCGGTCAGTCGGGGCGGTGGGAGTGAACTGGGCCAATTACGGCTCGTCTGGCCGGGTTATGCCCGGATCGGGTTTGATCAATGAACGGTTCAGCAAACGGGCGGCGGATGACAATCTGACCCATTCGACCTTTAAGTCCATCGTCCGCAGCCGGGATTGGTGCGGCACGACGAACCATCCCCATCGGTTTGCCATCCCAAGAAATCGGCGCTTTGTCGACACGGGACTGCGCCAGATTCAGATCCGCAAGGGGCGGCCGGGGAAGGCAATGCGCATCTGCTGGGATGTGCTGCGCATCGATCATTTTGTAGTGAAGTCGCAGGCCGAGTTTATTCACAAGAAACGTCGGCGAGGCCGGGCTGGCAAGAGCGGCGCACAGCATGATTTGGGTTTTTTTGCCGCCCACGATCAAAACGATATTTTCGATCCCTGCCCGCCGGAGCGATTGGAGGCCATTCGTGTCGGGATCGAGGAACTGCGCACCCTGCTGGGAGATTTACCACCCGAAGTACGGGATCTGGACCGTCAGCTTGAGCATATTCCACCACCCCAAGACACCAGTCGCGCTTCCCGGACTCGCGACGAAGCTGCCACTACCAGAGGCTGTGTTCAGCCTCTGGCTCATTATTAGTCTCTGAAATAGACATCTTCGTAGAGGATGATGTCATCCACGCCCGGGCGGGTTCCGGTCTGCACTTTAATCAGCACTATGGGTACCTTGCCGGGGTTGCCCATCCGGTGCACGGAGCTTCGCGGGATATGGGCCCTATGCTCGGCACAGACTTTTTCCTTTGCGAAATCTTAGCGATGTTGTATTCGAAACGCAAACTCAAACGCTCAATGATATCAATGGACTGGAACGGCTTTGTTGCACAACTCAGCCAGAGGTCGGACTTCCCCTTACCCCAGGCGGACTTATCCTATGGCATCTGTCTGGGGTATGCCAAGAGCGGTAAATCCGTTGAGGATCGCGGCAACTTGCCGATCGAAGTCACGCGCCGAGAGGCGCTGACCGAGCAGTTTCACACAATGCATCCGCTGCCCGGCATAAATGACGTGCCAGGCAGTGGCTCCAGTTTCGCACAGGAGCTGGTCAATTCATAAGATGGGATGGTTGGTTTCGACGCGGCTGCGTGCGCTTGAAGACGAGAACGCTAAATCGAAGAAGCTACTGGCTGAACAGATGCTCGACAACGCGATGTTGCGAGACATCAATTCAAAAAAATGGTGACGCCCGTTGGGAAGCGGAAAGCTGTGGCGCATTTTGAATGGTAAGGCGACGGCGGCGTTTCCTGCCAGGAACTTCAATCAAAATCTCGTGGCTGTGCTTGGAAATATCAATTGCTACCAGAACTGGCGCATCAGGTGTAATCTTGTTGTCGGTCATAATCGGTTTCCTCTTCAGTGTGGTTTGCACAAAACCACTGTAGAGACCCGAGGCCCGGTTATGGCCACCTGCTCCGCTCGATGAGCGGCTCCGCAGGTCACCCGGAGTATCCAACATTCTTTGCCGATCTTGGTTGCCGAAGTCTTGAGGACTTTAGAGCGGCGGTTGGAGCCGCATAAGCAAGCTTATGTGTAAACGGTGTCCCGTTCTCTTCTAGCTCTCAAAAATCCAGAGCTGTTCCTCATTGTCATCGTATCCCATCCTCATGAAATGTTGCGACGATCAATTGAAACCGCAATTAGTTCATCATGTGGGGCACTTCTGGCAGAGCCATGTTGAAACTGAAGTCAGAAAAATTTCATCCAAAACGTGTAAACGGGCTAGTGAATACTTGTATGATCTGCCCTTTCCAATAACTTGACGCTAAATAGGGTCACCTCGAGATGA
>PIVL01000374.1 GCA_003354145.1 Paracoccaceae bacterium | reverse complement strand
GGAGGCAGGAACATGCCCAGCCCGGAAATCAGGATCATCGGCATGGCGAACCCGACCAGGCCTTTGACCACGCCTGCCAAGGTCGCAACAGCAAAGGCCAATGCCAATTCGCTTGGGGATATAATGGAAAACAATGATGTCATACCCCCTCATACCATTCGAATCTGTCGCTGCACTGCAAAAATGCACCACGCAACTATTGAACTTTCCACTGAGCTGTAGCGTATTTTTGTTGCGCTGCACCTGCAAAGTGACTAGGTGCTGCGCAACGTCTATAAGGGATTGATTTCATGGCGCGGGATGAACAAATGACAGATAATTTCAACACTGGTCCAGTGCTGCCAGACCTTCTGGCCCTGACCGCTGCCGCCATCCCGCCGGTTCATGCAATATTTGAAACTGCGCGAAACAAAATGCGCGAGCAACTCAGTGAAAATGGCCGCGTATCTGGCCCATTGATCGAGGCCAACCAGACCGCTGCACATGGGCTGGCTTGGCTGGCGACCTACAATCAAAGCCTGCAACAGATGCATTATTGGGCTGAACATTTGCAGGCAGACGGAAAATTTGGCGAAATCGAGCAGTTGATCCACCAGATCGCTTTCGGAGAATATCTCTGTCAGATTTACGGTGGCATCCCGATGAGCCAGGGCGAAATTATCCGGCTGCAGGATATGGGCCTGTCGCAGGATGACATGCGCGGGATGATGGAACCTGCAGTGCAGACCTTGACACAGCAGGGCAATACGCAGGCCGCTCGCGTGCGATTGGTCGAGCTGATGCAGGAGCAGACCGCCAATATCACCGTTGGCACCAGCGGACTGGATGATGAGCTGGAAATGATCCGCGAACAGTTCCGCCGTTATGCCTTGGAAAAGGTCGAACCCTTTGCCCATGACTGGCACCTGAACGACGAATTGATTCCGATGGAGATTATCAACGAGCTGGCCGAAATGGGTGTCTTTGGCCTGACCATCCCCGAGGAATATGGCGGCTTTGGCCTATCCAAGCTGTCGATGTGCGTGGTGTCCGAGGAATTGTCTCGCGGCTATATCGGTGTTGGCTCATTGGGCACCCGGTCTGAGATCGCGGCTGAACTGATCCTGTGTGGCGGAACCGAGGAACAAAAACAGCATTGGCTGCCGCGCATCGCCAGCGCTGAAACATTGCCGACGGCCGTGTTCACGGAACCCAATACCGGGTCTGACCTGGGCTCATTACGGACCCGCGCTGTCAAAGACGGTGACAATTATCGTGTCACCGGGAACAAAACATGGATCACCCACGCCGCGCGCACCCATATGATGACATTGCTGGCACGCACCGATTCAGACACCAAAGATCATCGCGGATTGTCGATGTTTCTGGCTGAAAAAACCGCAGGCACCGACGACACCCCGTTTCCAACCGAAGGCATGACCGGCGGCGAAATCGAGGTGCTGGGCTATCGCGGTATGAAGGAATACGAACTGGCGTTTGATGGCTTTCACGTCAAAGGTGATAACCTGCTTGGCGGCGAAGAGGGTAAAGGGTTCAAACAGTTGATGGAAACCTTTGAATCGGCCCGGATCCAGACTGCGGCACGGGCCATTGGCGTGGCACAATCGGCGCTGGACGTGTCGATGCAATATGCCATTGATCGCAAGCAATTTGGCAAATCACTGATCAATTTCCCACGCGTGTCTGGCAAACTGGCAATGATGGCGGT
This sequence comes from Paracoccaceae bacterium, assembly GCA_003354145.1. Lineage (GTDB taxonomy): Bacteria > Pseudomonadota > Alphaproteobacteria > Rhodobacterales > Rhodobacteraceae > NORP181. The sequence goes on along the minus strand of PIVL01000374.1, from coordinate 2,165 downwards.
TGAATTGATGATCGCCCGGCAACTGACCTATTTCAGTGGCCGTGAAAAAGACGCGGATCGGCGCTGTGATCTTGAGGCCGGAATGGCCAAACTGCTTGGTGCGCGCGTGGCTTGGGCAGCAGCGGATAATGGTTTGCAAATCCACGGCGGCAATGGGTTTGCATTGGAGTACAAAATTAGCCGGATTTTGTGCGATGCGCGGATTCTGAATATCTTTGAAGGCGCTGCCGAAATTCAGGCGCAGGTGATCGCGCGACGTTTGTTGGGCTAAAAGCTGGGATTTCCGAAAACTGGACCTATGTGATATGGATTAGTTTTTCATCACAAAGGCCATTAAATGACCCAGACCGTTCTTGTCACCGGCGCGACCGGCTATATTGCCAAGCACCTTGTTCTACAGCTGTTGAATGGCGGCTACACTGTTGTCGGCTCGGCCCGTAGCACCAAGCGCGAGGAAGAATTACGCGCCGCCCTTACGCCACATCTAAATGACCCCGCCGCGCTCGATCGGTTGCGTGTTATTGCTCTGGACCTGAATAGTGATGACGGCTGGGCGGATGCGATGCAAGGTGTGGATGTATTGATGCACACGGCGTCGCCATTTCCGTTAGAGATGCCCCAAGATGAACAAGACCTTATTCAGCCGGCTGTTCAGGGGGCATTGCGCGCAGTCAAAGCTGCCAAGGCAGCAGGGGTACAGCGGGTAATTATGACGTCTTCGACCGTTGCCGTCACTAACTCTGAACTACCCGAGGGACGCGTCACCTATAACGAAAGCGATTGGAGCGACCTGACGGGTCCGGGTGCTACTCCTTATTTGAAATCCAAAACGCTGGCCGAACGCGCGGTCTGGGACTGGCAGTCAGCCGATGCGCCAGACATGCAGATCACAATAATCAACCCTTCTTTTGTTCTGGGTGCACCATTAGACAACAATTTCGGCACATCGATTGAAGTCATCGAGCGTCTGATGAGGGGCAAAGATCCGATGGTACCCGATATCAGTTTTCCTAGTGTCGATGTACGAGACATAGCTTTGATGCATATTCGTGCCATGGAATTACCCGAAAGTACTGGCAAACGATTCATCGGAGTTGATCGAACTCTGAGGTTCGTTGATATCGCTAGCTTGCTCAAAGCTGATCACCCGACGTTTAAAATTCCAATCCGCGTTGCACCGAATTTATTGATCCGTTTGATGGCAATCTTTGATAAAACCCTCCGCAGCATCGCGCCAATGCTCGGCAAGCGTCAAGACGCATCGGGCGCCAGGGCAGAATCCGTTCTGGGTATGGAATTTCGCGATGTGCGGCTGGCGGTTCGAGAGTCTGGCGACTATCTTGTTGACAATAACCTTCTGTAATCTGTCCTATAAAGGAGAATTCGCATGCTACGATTAGCAATCATTGCCGGGTTGTTCGGGCTTGGCCAATGCGGCAAAGATGAAACGGTCGCGGGCTATGGCGGGGCCGATCAGGTCTGGGAACTAACTGAACTTGATGGCACCACATTTACGGCAACAGCCACCGTCACTTTCCCTGAACCCGGAAAAATCGCCGGCAAAGCGCCTTGTAATACCTACGTGGGAAAAATGGATGCTCCCTATCCGTGGTTTGAAACCGGACCCTTGGCCGCGACACAAATGGCTTGCCCTGATCTTGAATCCGAAACAGCTTTTCTGACTGCACTGGGCGAAATGTCTCTGTCCGAAGTTTCAGGCGACACCATGATCCTGTCCAACGAGGACGGGCGGGAAATGGTGTTCAAAGCGTCCGAGTGAACCGATCAACATACCTTGCCCGTGCTTCGGGTAAGGGTTTGTTGCCCAAAGCCGGGGCCAGTCGGTGCATCAGGAAATAGCCCGTTGTTTTGAATGCCACCGCGATGTCCTCGTCCGGCGCCGGGCCTTGCTTGCGCAAACAATCAGGAAGCGGCAGCATCCGGTCGGCCCACTGCCCGGCCCCCTGTTTTGACACTGCTCGCCCCGACTTGGGTGAAACAAAAATCAGATCCGTCGTCTGACCCGTTGCAGCACAAGAACTAAGGTCCATCCCGAACCCCATTTCCTCTAGCAAATCCATTTCCCAGTTCAGATACGCCAGTGGCCAAATCTCGTCCTGCCCGAGCAAATCCAAAAGCTGCTCTGTTCGCTGATACAATTGTGC
>PIVL01000373.1 GCA_003354145.1 Paracoccaceae bacterium | reverse complement strand
ATAGGAGGTAGGTCATGTTTATTGACAAATTAGTTAGCCGTAGGCGAATTAGTTTCGCGTTTGCGTTTGTCTGTTTCAGTGTTGTTTCGGCACAGGCACAGGAATGGAAACCCGAAGCAGCCACATTGTCTGACGCGTTTCGTGGTTCTACATTTTCGCCCTATGCAGACCGGACATTCCCAGCGATGCCGCTTTGGGGTGAAACCCATTTGCATACCGGATTGTCGATGGATGCTGGCGCATTTGGCAACCGTCTGGGTATTCGCGACGCTTATCGTGCAGCGCGCGGTGAACAGATTACATCGTCAAATGGCACCCCTTTCCGTTTGTCGCGCCCTTTTGACTGGGTGGTGATTGCTGATCACTCTGATGGTTTGGGTATGATTCAGGACATGGTCGCCGGATCACCTGCAATCACGCAATACGAACAGGGTCGAAAATGGTCAAAAGCGGTACGTGCAGGCGGTGAAGAAGCCGTCGGAGCCGCCCTTGATCTAATCGGAAACTTCTCACAAGGCACCGTTGAACCGGCGATGATGAATCAGTATTCGCCCGGCGCGCGGCGCTATGCAACCATCTGGGATGACATCATTCTTGCGGCCGAAGAAAACAACGAACCGGGCGTGTTCACTGCCCTGATCGGCTATGAATGGACGTCGCTTGTCAGAGGCGGCAACATGCACCGCAACGTCATTTTCCGCGATGGTCCAGATCGCGTTCGTCAAGTCGTGCCCTATACGACGGTGCCGCCCATCGGCAGCCCTGATCCGCTGGATCTTTATGCATACCTCGAAGCTTACGAGGACCGCACAAACGGCTCGGTTATGGCAATTTCCCACAACGGCAACCTGTCCAACGGCATCATGTTCCCGGTAGATGCACAGTACTCAGGTCGGCCGCTTGATACATTTTACGCGGAACAACGCGCCAAATGGGAGCGGTTGTACGAGGTCACTCAGATCAAAGGAGATGGTGAGACTATAGGCATTCTGTCCCCGGATGATGAGTTCGCGGATTTTGAAACCTGGGCCGTTGGCAATCTTGATCTGTCCGTGGCCAAAACCGATGATATGCTGCAATATGAGTACGCCCGCGAAGCTCTGAAGAATGGGTTGGTGTTAGAGCAGACTCTTGGCACCAATCCTTATAAGTTCGGTCAAATCGGATCGACGGATAGTCACACATCACTACCAAGCGCTGAAGAGAACAATTTTTTCGGCAAACATACCGGCTATGAACCGTCCAAAGACCGTATGTCTCATGCCATGATGAAAGTCGAATTTGGCGAAATCGCTGGCTGGGAACTTTCTGCATCTGGCCTGACTGCCGTTTGGTCTCGCGAAAATACCCGCGCGTCGATCTTTGACGCGATGGACCGCAAAGAGGTCTATGCCACCACTGGCCCTCGCATGATCGTGCGGTTCTTTGGTGGCTGGGACTTTGACGAAAGCGATGCAAAAACCCGTGAACCAGCGGCAATTGGCTATGCCAAGGGCGTCCCCATGGGCGGCGACCTGCCGCCTGTGACAGAAGGGGCAACAGCGCCGAATTTCATGGTCTATGCGCTGAAGGACGTGATCGGGGCCAATCTTGATCGTATCCAGATCATCAAAGGATGGGTCGATGGCGACGGTGCCACCCATGAAAAAGTCTATGATGTGGTCTGGTCCGGGGATCGCACACCGGGTGGGGATGGCAAATTGCCCCCCGTCGGTAACACAGTAGACGAAGCATCAGCCACATGGACCAATACCATCGGTCGCGGTGAAATGGGCACAATCTGGACAGACCCGGATTTCGACCCCGCCCAAAGCGCGTTCTACTATGCCCGCGTGCTGGAAATTCCGACACCACGCTGGATTTTGTATGACGCCCTGCGGTTTGGGTCAGTAATCCCGGATGACGCGGTAACAATACTACAGGAACGAGCCTATACTTCGCCTATCTGGTACACGCCTAAGGGCTAGGGGAATTTTGAGGCAAATGGGGCTTCATCCATTTGCCTCAACTTCATTAGACATTTTTGCATGTATAGGTTGTGGTGTATTTGGATGGCCTCGTCATTTGCAAACAGCAATGCTAGGCTAATTTAAGTCTAATATTTCACCGGAGCTTCCTGTAAATGATCTTGTATTCCCGCCTTGCCAGCACCTCGGTGTTGGCCTCTGTTCTGATGGCGCAACTCGCCAATGCCGAGGTCACCGCCGACGATGTCTGGCAAAACACCCGTGATGTGTTCGCAACATTTGGTGGGGATATTTCCGCAAGCAAGGCGCGCCGTGGTGATACGCTTTCGATTTCAGACACGAACATTGCATTTCAACTTCCGCTTCGTGCAGGCAACATATCCGTGACGCTTCCGGATTTCGATCTGAAAGAGAGCGGCGATGGTACGGTATCATTGTCTTACCCAACGACACCGATTTATGAGTATACCGTTGAAATAACTGGAAAAATATCAATTTCAGGGAAAATTGAGACCAACTATGACAACCTGCGTTATGTCGCCTCTGGCTCTCCTGGGGATGTGACCTATGCCTATTCAGTCGACAACGTGAATTTTGAATCTACTGAATTCTTAGTAGAAGGCACCGAACCATTAGATCTGGAATTCAAGGGTTCGATTTCGGGCATGGCTGGGACAAGCCGAGTTGCGGTAACCAGTCTTGTTACAATAGACACAAACCTTACCAGTAAAACCCAGAACGCCACCCTCAGTTTTGAAGCGCCCCAAAATGAGGGTATTGAAATGCAAATAACGGTTGAGGGTCAGACAGGCACGTCCAGAATTGTTCTGCCGCGTGGCGGAATGGATATTATGAATCTCGCCGCTGCCCTGCGCGGCGGACTAAGCCTTGAGGGGTCATCTACATTTGAGACCTATGAAACCCGCCAAATTACCAAGAAAAATGGCGCAGTCGTTTCAGATCATATTTCGACAGTTAAGAACTACGTCACAGACGCTGAAGTGAACGCGAACCATCTGAAAGTGAACGCCAACACAGCAGAAGCGACAGTATCCGCGACTGCGATAGACATGCTTCCGTTTCCTGTTTCGATTGCCATCAAAAGCAGCAAATCAGCATTGCTATTACCCTGGTCCGCCTCGTCAGAATTGCAGGATTTCGAAATGTCAGGGTCTTTTACGGATATGGTGCTGCCAAAGGATGCTCTGGCTTTGATCGACCCGGAACATGCGTTGCCCGACGACCCCGTGACCTTTTCGCTTGATGTCTCGGGTCAGATCAAAAACATAGTCAACTGGCTGGATTTTGAAACGGTAAAGGCGGTTTTTGATAGCGGTGAAATTCCGGTTGAACTCCACGCTTTGTCAATCAACGAACTGGCTTTGAATGTGTTTGGTGCCAGCCTCAAAGGTCTAGGCGAGGCCACATTTGAAAGCTCTGACATGGGTAAATCCAAAGTTTCTCTTAAACCCACCGGCTCGCTTGATCTGTCCCTGATCGGCGTCAATACACTGCTCGACACACTTGTTGGCATTGGGCTGGTCAACGAAGATCAAGCTATGGGCACGCGGATGGCAATCTCGACAATCGCCAAACCGGACCCTGACGCTGGCCCGGACGCGATGAAATCCAAATTGGAAATCAACGATCAGGGCCATATCTCGGCCAACGGAATGCGGATCAAATAACTTAGGCCCGCACCCGCGCACTCGTTGGGTCGTACATCGGACGCAACGAGGCTTTGGCCTGCAGCCGCACTCCGGCAACGTCAATCTCGTAACTTGACGCGAGTACGTCTGCGGCTGTCTGCCCTTCGCATGGCACATAGCCCATGCCAATCGCCCCACCCAGATGATGCCCATAGCCACCCGAACTGAGATGGCTAACAATCTTACCGTCCCGCAGGAT
>PIVL01000813.1 GCA_003354145.1 Paracoccaceae bacterium | reverse complement strand
GGGCTGACGGTAACAACCTCTTCTTTCCCGGGCGGCAGAATGCGTTCGCGACAGGCCAGACGCGGACGGGCTTTGCGCTTGAAGGTGAAGCTGCCAACAGGGGCACCCTTGACCAATCGCACCCGGTTTACGTCCAACTGATCTCCGTAGATGGACCGCGCGAATGCCGTTTCGGATTCGGTCAGCGAACGACCACAAGCCGCCACAAGCATCAAGATCAGAAATGCACGCAGTATCATCCGGCCAAAATCTTATGAGCAAGCAAAAAGGTCAAACGGTCATCGCCAGAACACGGCTGATTTCTGTCAGAGAGCGGCCCGATTGGTCCATCAAATCGTTGAACGCACCCTGAACCGCGCGCATCGCTGTTTTTGAAGTCGCGGCCTTGTCGATGACTCCTTCGGCGATCAGCCGCGCCGTGACATCCCGTGACAGGATGAAACTGTCGCGCCCGATAAACCGCATTGCATATTGCCCCGTGCTGCCACCAATCCGGGCGCCGCCGGATTTGAGAAAGGCCAGCAGCCCGATAAAGTCGGTCGACGGCCAGCCCCCCAGAACCGCTCCGGCCCCGCCCTGATCGCGTAGTTCCATCAGAAAACCGGCATTGTCGCGCACTGTGGCGATTTTCATACCATTGCGGACAATGGAGGTATCCCGCAGTAGCGCATCAAACTTTTCGTCGTCCATGAACGCATTGCGCCCGACGTCAAATCCTTGGAATGCCTGCTCAAAGCCGTCCCACTTGGACTCGATGACTTTCCAATTGAATCCGGCCTGAAACACGCATTTGGTGATTATTGCCAGCCAACGATCTTCGGGGATTTCGGCCAGTGCCTCAGGCGTCAGGGGTTTGGAAAGCATCGCCTCAAGGGCCTCGGGCCCGCCATGGCGGTCTGCAGCTATATCAAAAAGGGCATCAAAATCACGCATTTGGTCAGGCTA
>PIVL01000812.1 GCA_003354145.1 Paracoccaceae bacterium | reverse complement strand
CGAGACCGGAGAACAGACGCTGCTGGATTATCTGCTTAATCCGATTGTCGCCAGCTTTGACGTGGCGTTGAAAGAGGGTAACTAAAGATTTTTGCACGTTGCCCGCATCAAGGAAAATCACAAAAGGCCCAAGCCCTCTCAGTGTTGTGTGCGCTTTGCATCCGATCTGTACCTCAGACCAAGTGCCAAACGCTTTAGATGAATGTCAGATCGTTCTGTAACAGATCGGGATCGGTCATTCCACTCAACCACAGGGTCGTCCCGTTGCCAAAATCGAACAATGTGCCATCAATGCCGGGTTGTGCATAAACGTCAATAACTTCGGCAATGCTCAATCCACCGCCCCACAGCGCCTGATCCAGCCACAACGTGTCGAGGTTGTTCTGGAAATCGGTGATAACGTCCTGTCCGCGGGTAAAAATGAAGACATCTGCGTCGTCACCGCCGGTCAGGGTATCGTTACCACCGCCGCCATCCAGCGTGTCTTTCCCTGCGTCGCCCGATAGTTTGTCTTTGCCGTACCCGCCTTCAAGGTTGTCATTGCCATTCTTGCCATAGAGCTTGTCTTTGCCATACCCGCCTTCAAGGTTGTCATTGCCATTCTGGCCATAGAGCTTGTCCTTTCCTGCACCACCGAACAAGACATCCTTTTGAGAGCCGCCATAGATCTTATCATTACCATCCGCGCCGCTTAGGGTGTCCTCACCGCGATGGCCCTTGATCTGGTTGTTTGCTGCGTTTCCTATGATTTCATCCGCGCCCGATCCGCCTGAAACCTGTTCGATCACGGTGCCACGGGCAATGATCAGATTGCCGGTTTTTCCGGCGATATCCGAAATGGCTTCGGCATTGAGATCAATGCGCTGATCGGCCGTTTCATACTGCAGGTTCAGTAGGTCGATGCCACCGGCATCATAAAGAGTAAAAGCGTTGGCTGCATTGGCTGTGCC
>PIVL01000372.1 GCA_003354145.1 Paracoccaceae bacterium | reverse complement strand
CTGGAACATGTCACACCTGACGGGCACCCCGAACGGGTGGCACGACTAGAGCATGTGTTGCACGCGCTTGAACCGTTGGATTTGCTGCGGGTAACTGCCCCCCTTGCTGCCGACGATGATGTTCTGCGCATTCATCCAGCGGCGTATCTGGCCGATCTGCGGCGGAAACTGCCTTCCGAAGAATTTCACCCTATTGATGCAGATACATACCTGTCACCGGGATCACTGGACGCGGCATTTCGTGGTGCCGGGGCAATGGTTCGGGCTGTTGATATGGTACTGAAGGGCGAGGCACAGAATGCTTTTGCTGCCGTGCGCCCACCCGGCCATCATGCGGAAAAGGACACCGCGATGGGGTTTTGCCTGTTCGGAAATGCCGCGTTGGGCGTGAAACATGCACTGGATCATCACGGGCTGTCCCGCGTCGCTGTGGTGGATTTCGACGTGCATCACGGCAACGGCACACAGGACTTACTGTGGGACGAGCCGCGCGCCTTGTTCATCACGTCACAACAAATGCCGTTATGGCCGGGATCGGGCCGCGCCGACGAAGACGGCGCATATAACAATATCCTGAACATTCCGCTGCCGCCTGAAAGTAACGGCACAACCATGCGGCGTGAATACCAAGCACAGGCCTTTCCCCGGCTGCGTGCCTTTAAGCCTGAACTGATCATCATTTCTGCCGGGTTTGATGCACATCGTGACGATCCGCTGGCACAACTGAACTGGTCCACCAAGGATTTCGCTTGGCTAACAGCGGAAATTTGCGCATTGGCGGATGAATTGTGCGAAGGTCGAATAGTATCGACTCTCGAAGGTGGCTATGATCTGAACGCGCTAAGCGCCGCCACGCGCACGCATGTAGAAGAATTGATAAAGGCCGCGATATGACCGATACCCCCGTAGACAAAATGAGCTTTGAACAAGCGATGAAAGAGCTGGAAACCGTAGTTGATCAGCTTGAACGCGGCGACGTGGCGCTGGATCAGTCGATCACACTGTATGAACGTGGGGCAGCGCTGAAAAAGCGCTGCGAGGATGAGTTGAAGCGCGCCGAGGAAAAGGTTGCAGCCATTACGCTTGACCAGAACGGCGCAGCAAGCGGAACCACACCTGTCGAAGGGCTTTGAATGTTTCAGCAAAGGCTGAACGAAGCATCTCAGCAGTTACAGACGCACTTTGACCTTGTTCTAAGCAGTTTTGATAGACTGCCCGTTGTGCAAGGCATGGGCTATGCGACCGAAGGCGGCAAGCGCCTTCGGGGTTTTCTGGTGCTGGAAAGTGCCCGATTGCACGGGATTGATCCAACGCGCGCTATCTGGCCCGCAACCGCAATCGAAGCGCTGCACGCCTATTCACTGGTGCATGATGATTTACCCTGCATGGATGATGATGACCTGCGTCGGGGGCGCCCAACGGTGCATGTCAAATGGGACGAAGCAACCGCCGTGTTGGTCGGGGATGCCCTGCAAACACTAGCATTTGAGCTTGTATCGCGCCCCGAATGCGGTGTTGCCGAGGTGCGCGCCGATCTGGTGCAAACCCTTGCCCGTGCCAGCGGCGCGCAAGGCATGGTGATGGGTCAGGCTTTGGATATGGCGGCGGAAACAGCCACGTCTGCATTGAATATTCGGCAGATAACCGCGTTGCAGGCAGGTAAAACCGGGGCTTTGATCGAATGGTCGACCTGTACAGGTGCGCGATTGGCGCAGGATGATCCACGTTCACTAAGTCTTTACGCCAAGGCGTTAGGACTGGCTTTTCAGATTGCCGATGACATTCTGGATATTGAGGGGGACGCTGCAAAGGCAGGCAAGCGACTGCAAAAGGATATTGAGGCAGGCAAAGCCACGTTTGTTTCAATTCTTGGCCTTGAGCGTGCAAAATCCCGCGCTCAGGAGCTGGTTGAGCAGGCTTGCGATGCACTTTCCCCCTATGGGGTCGAGGCTGCGACCTTGCAGGAAGCCGCACGCTTCGTTATCTCACGCGACAGATAGGCAATGGCCTCAAAGGCGGCACCGATGACCGATACTCCAAACACACCCCTGCTGGATCAGGTTCAGCGTCCTGCGGATCTGAAACAATTCAGCGATGCTCAGCTGACTCAGTTGGCCAGTGAATTGCGAGCCGAAACCGTGTCGGCTGTGTCGGTGACTGGCGGGCATTTGGGTGCTGGACTTGGGGTGGTCGAATTGACCGTTGCATTGCATTCGGTGTTTGACACGCCTCGGGACAAAATTGTCTGGGACGTCGGGCACCAGTGTTACCCACATAAAATCCTGACCGGGCGACGGGATCGCATTCGTACGCTGCGAATGAAAAACGGGCTTAGCGGGTTCACCAAACGCAGTGAATCGTCCTATGACCCCTTTGGCGCGGCGCATAGTTCAACCTCGATCAGCGCCGCATTGGGCTTTGCCGTCGCCCGCGACCTGGGCGGAGTGACATCCGAAGGACTGGGCGATGCGGTGGCCGTAATCGGTGATGGATCGATGAGCGCGGGCATGGCGTTTGAGGCGATGAACAACGCCGGGCACCTGAAAAAACGCCTGTTTGTGATCCTGAATGATAACGAGATGAGCATTGCACCGCCCGTTGGCGCGCTGTCGACTTATCTGTCCCGGCTTTACGCCGAAGAACCCTTTCAGGAACTAAAAGCTGCCGCCAAAGGCGCGGTATCTTTGCTGCCGGAACCATTTCAGCAAGGCGCACGACGGGCCAAAGAAATGCTTAAAGGCATGGCTGTTGGCGGCACATTATTTGAAGAGCTTGGCTTTTCTTATATTGGGCCCATTGATGGCCATGACATGGACCAGTTGCTGCCGGTTTTGCGGACCGTCAAGGCGCGGGCCACCGGACCGATCCTGATCCATGTGCTGACCAAAAAGGGCAAAGGCTACGGCCCAGCCGAAACCGCCCGAGATAAGGGCCACGCCACTGCCAAGTTTGATGTGATCACTGGCGAGCAGAAAAAGACCCCATCGAATGCTCCCAGCTATACATCGATCTATGGTCAGGCACTGGTGGATCTGGCGGCCAAAGACGACAAGATTTGCGCCGTAACTGCGGCGATGCCGGACAACACCGGGCTGAACCAGTTTGCCGGGCGATATCCTAGCCGGTGTTTTGACGTTGGCATCGCCGAACAACATGGCGTCACGTTTTCTGCAGCTTTGGCTGCCGGGGGCATGAAGCCGTTCTGCACAATTTTTTCAACATTCCTGCAACGCGGATACGATCAGGTGGTGCATGATGTGGCCATTCAGCGTCTGCCAGTTCGCTTTGCCATTGACCGGGCCGGATTGGTCGGAGCCGATGGCGCCACCCATGCGGGCAATTATGACATTGCGTTTCTAGCCAATCTGCCCGGGTTTGTGGTCATGGCGGCGGCAGACGAGGCGGAATTGGTGCATATGGTTGCCACGGCGGCCGCGCATGACGACGGTCCAATCGCATTCCGCTATCCCCGAGGAGAAGGCGTTGGCGTTGATCTGCCGGAACAGGGCGAGGTGCTGGAAATCGGCAAAGGTCGGATGATCCAACGCGGCAGTCGCGTGGCGATCCTGTCCTTTGGAACGCGGTTGGGAGAGGTGCGCAAGGCCTCCGAAGCATTGGCGGCACGCGGGATCACCCCGACGATTGCGGATGCCCGATTTGCCAAACCACTGGATCAAGATCTTATACTTGAGCTGGCAGCAGGCCACGAGGCGTTGATTACAGTAGAAGAGGGCGCAGTTGGAGGCTTTGGCAGTCATGTGGCGCAATTGCTGGCCGATGAGGGCGTGTTTGACAACGGGTTAAAGTACCGCTCGATGGTGCTGCCGGATGAGTTCATTGACCAGTCCAGCCCGGCAGATATGTATGCAGTTGCAGGTATGAATGCTGAGCAGATCGAA
>PIVL01000811.1 GCA_003354145.1 Paracoccaceae bacterium | reverse complement strand
ATGGAGGCAGGTCTTGCGATGGTTTACGAGGCCCGGTACCGGCCCGTAGAGAAACAATGGTCTGATTGGGTCGAAGGTCAATGGGGCAAAGCAAGCACCGCGATAAAAACGTTGAATGATCGTTGGATTGACCAACTTTCTGGGCCTATGACCATTGGGCAGATCGCGGTCGCCTGTGCGCTGGGCTATCTGGATTTCCGCCACGCGGATCGGAACTGGCGCGAAGGCAATGATGCGCTGGCCGCATGGTACGCGGATTTTGAAACGCGCGACAGCATGGTCGCGACGCGTCCCTCGGCATAGGTGAATTTGGGCGCGGGCTGTTTGGGTGTGACCGAATGGCCTGCGGCGTCACGGGTTTGTCGCCATAAGGTCGACATCATATATATGTACCATTATCAATGGCTCTTTCCACAACTTAGCAACCTTAATATCATACATGCGTATTCCCCAAATTTTCTTATGTTGCGTGAAAATGGTAATTCGCGTATTCCTACCGTCTAGACCATATCCTATGGTAATCGAATGACCTCTTCTCACGTTGCTAATTTTGCTGCGCCTTAAGCACTTTATTTCCAGTCTGTCGTGAGAGTTCTTTAAGTCTATTTGGCCGCACCGTTCTTTGGTGTTCTGCTCCCATAGAGCAAACAGAGATTTGGTCGCAAAACTTTCGTAGGGGGCTTCATTCTCTGCAGGGGGTATCTGCGGAAGCCGGTAAAACAAATCCATAAAAGTGGTAACGTCTAGATCAACTCCCTTAACCACGATCCAGCAATCGCGGCTGTCTTTGACCGTGTACTGGTAAATAGGTTTCCCGGATGGGTCAGTTTTGTGTAAATCTAGTTGCCATATCTTGATACCGGGCAAGATTCGACCAACGCTTAGTCTTTTGCCACGGTCCATAACCTCGGCCTGACAACTTGGCGCTTGTGGCTTTGCCTCGGTGGACAGAGCC
>PIVL01000070.1 GCA_003354145.1 Paracoccaceae bacterium | reverse complement strand
GGGAAGACATCAGCCCAACGGGGCAGGTTGGCAGTGGCACGGTCCTTGATCGGCGTGTCCATAGCACGGAATAGTTCGCTGATCACCTCATGTGTGTTGGACCCGTCGGAGTTGGACATCCGTTCGATAGTGGCCGTGAACAGGTCGTCACCATTCAGGATGTCGGTATCTTCGGCAAAGAACAGGAAGATCAGCCGCGCCATGAAGTGATTCATGTCGGCGCTACGGCCAGCGGTGCCCCATTCGGGATTGTCAGCCCGCAAGGTGGTGTAGAGTTTGTTCAGACGCAGGGTGGCCCGTACATCAAACTCGCTTTCGCTGAGTTGCTTGGTCTTGCTCAGTCCTGCCAGTGGCCAGAAGAACACAAAATGGTTGGGGAAGTCTTGGTATGTGCAGGACACGGGTTCACCCGTCACAAGGTCTTCGGCCTCGAATGCAACACCATCGGTGGCCAGTAGAAAACGAACTTTGTTGCGCTTGGTCTCGGTGGCTTTGCTATCTCTGAGGGCAGTCATGGTTTGCGGTACGTGGCCGACTTCGCAGGTCTTGAGGTGAATGTGGTTCACCTGAAGGACGCCATCGATGGCCGACTTGTTTGACGCCCCTTTGCGGAGTTTTTTGATCGTGGTCGCTTTGTTCCCGAAGGCTTCAAGGAACGCATATGGGAACTCTGCCGTATCAAAGGAAAGTTCTGCCAGATCGGTGATGGCCTGTTCAATCTCAACTGCGTTCATGATGGTGGCTCTAGTATGTCATTGAACAAGGCGTCACGCCATGGATGTTTCAAGGGCGTTTCGCTTTGCTTGACCCATCTCTAATACTCAATTTCGAATACACAAGGCCATAATTCTCAGCAGATGCAACTCCAATAGGAATTGCAGGCGGACAACGTTCTTTAATTCTGGCTTCAGGGACGTTTGAACCGTATCCAAAATACATAAATTTAGTCATCTCAACATTCTATTTTAAAGGTGAACACTTTCGAATGAAACCGCCGCCCAAACTCGACATCGAAACCCATTGATTGACAGTTTGGAAATTCAGAACATAATGGGAACAACGCAGAGAGGAAAATATGACGGACTTAAACAAATACCATGCTAAATCCGGCGAATTCGTTCCCGTATGGACTCTGGAGATTCAAACGTTAGCTGACGACACAGACAGAATTTTGGATGCGGTTATGGAAGTTCACCCACTGAGTTTTGGACGGTATCAGCGCAATGCCAGCATTTCGGCACAGGGAAAGGAAACGGCTCAACCTGAACCCGGTTCCACAACAACAACCCACGTAGATGGGTTCAAAGCGGGACAAACCGAGACTTATCCGATGGTCGAGTTGAAGATTTCAATTGAAAGGGACGTCTCTGTTCTTGAGTAAGTTATGGACGCTGTCATTTATGCGCACCATTATGAGGAACCAGTCATTTTCCTGCGTGAGGATTGGGCAAGCAGGGCGTCTTATGATCCTCAAAACGACAACCCAAACCGTTGGTGGAGTGATGGTCGAGGACTGCCGAACAAGATCGACTGACCAAAAGGCAACAAAGTCCCGCAACTTTGCCGTTGGTGCCCGGTATTCGGCCAACCGACCGAATGCGTGATAACGAATGCGCCGGGGACAGAACCGAAGTGAAGTGAGTTTTTTTGTGCAATAGATTCGCCAAAACTGCGGGCCGCCTTGCTTGTAACCCATTGATACCTATAGGGCCTCAAGACAACGCTGCGGACCAGATCACCTTTGATTTCATTGGATTTTTCACAAAATTTGTATTCGCTTTGTGAATCCCCTGTTTTAGAAATGAGTTAAGAAAAATGCGTTCCCTGCAGTATCATTTGATGTTTGGCGTTTGCGGGGCAAACGCGGCCTTTGGCAGAGTATTTTTAACGAGAAGAAGAAGCGTTCAGGGCGGCAACACCAGGAAGTGTTTTGCCCTCCATCCATTCCAGAAAGGCACCACCAGCAGACGAGATATAGGTAAAATCATCGGCAACGCCTGCACGGTTCAGGGCGGCGACCGTGTCGCCTCCGCCTGCAACAGAAACAAGGCTGCCGGATTTGGTCAAGGCTGCTGCGTGTCGGGCGGCGGCGTTGGTGGCGGTGTCAAAAGGTTCGATTTCAAATGCACCCAGTGGGCCATTCCAGATCAGGGTTTTGGCGTTGTCCAGGACCTTGGATATCCGGCTGGTTGTGTCTGGGCCAGCATCCAGAATCATCGCGTCGTCAGGGCATTGATCTGCGGCAAGGGTTTGATTGTCGGCATTGGCTTTGAATTCACGCGCAACAACGATGTCACTGGGCAACAGGATCGCGCAGCCGGTGGTATTGGCCTTTGCAAGGATCGCGGCAGCGGTGTCAGTCATTTCATGCTCGCATAGCGAAGCACCAACATTGATGCCCTGTGCGGCCAGAAACGTATTCGCCATGCCGCCACCAATCACCAGATGATCGACTTTTTCCACAAGATTGCCGAGAAGTTCGAGTTTGGTGGACACTTTAGCCCCGCCAACCACCGCAGCCAGCGGGCGTTTCGGGGTGCCAAGGGCAGCCTCAAGTGCTGTGAGTTCCTGCTCCATCAATCGACCCGCGCAAGCGGGCAGCAGATGCGCCACACCTTCGGTAGACGCATGTGCCCGGTGCGCCGCTGAAAAAGCATCGTTGCAATAGATGTCGCCCAGTTCGGCCAGTTCAGCGGCGAACTTTGGGTCATTGGCGGTTTCTTCTGGGTGAAACCGGGTGTTTTCCAAAAGCAGTACCGTGCCGATGGGCAATGCTGTAACCGACGCGGCGGCTGCCGGGCCACGGCAATCGGCGCAGAATATCACAGGGGCAGCAAATGCGGTTTCAAGGGCGGGGACCAACAGGCGGAGCGACAGGTCCGGGACATGAGCGCCTTTTGGGCGACCAAAATGGGCAAGCAGGATCGGCTTGCCGCCTGCCGTCAGAATATCGCGGATTGTGGGGACAATGCGTTGAATTCTGGTATCATCGGTAATCTGGCCGGCGTCTACTGGGACATTCAGGTCAACCCGCACCAACACGCGTTTGCCATTCAAATCCATATCGTCCAGCGTATTCCAGCCCATTTTCCGCTCCTTTTACTGCTAATTGCCTGCCACTTGCCCTGCATTTGCCCCTTTGGTCAATGCGTCACTTGGCAATTGACTGGCAGGGCCTTACATAACCGCCAAACATTTGAAACAGGAGCGCCACATGGCCGAGATCAAAGACCCCGAAAACACCATTCTGATTGAACTGAAAGACGGCACTGTCACAGTAGAGCTGCTGGCAGACATCGCCCCGGCCCATACCACGCGGATGAAAGAGCTGGCGCGGGCTGGCGAATATGACAACGTGGCCTTTCACCGTGTGATTGACGGTTTTATGGCCCAGACGGGCGACGTTCAGCATGGCGATATGGAGGATGACTTTAACATCTCCAGGGCCGGTACGGGGGCGTCGTCGATGGATGATCTGCCTGCTGAATTCTCGAAACTGCCGCATGACCGGGGTACTTTGGCCGCGGCACGGTCGTCCAACCCGAACAGCGCCAATTCGCAGTTCTTTATCAACTTCAGCGACAACCATTTTCTGAACGGGCAATACACGGTCTATGGCCGGGTTCTGGAAGGTATGGATCATGTTGATGCGATCGTTCGCGGTGAGCCGCCGACCGAGCCTGACCGCATGATTAGTGTAAAGGTGGCCGCAGATGCATAAGCTGGCAGCCGTATTTGCCCTGATCGCCAGTCCGGCATTGGCCACTGGCATTCAGATCGAGGTTGAAGGTGAAGGTGCCAATGGCACCATCACCATCGACTTGCTGGAAGATGTCGCGCCCCAGCACGCTGAGCGGATCGCTAAGTTGGCAGCTGACGGTGCCTATGATGGCGTGGTGTTTCACCGGGTGATCGATGGCTTTATGGCGCAAACCGGCGATGTAGAGTTCGGTAAAATGGGCGGCGACATGAATATGGCCGGTCGTGGTGGATCAGACATGCCTGATCTGCCGGCGGAATTCAGTGATATCCCGTTCGAGCAGGGAATGGTTGGGATGGCCCGCAGCCAGAGCCCAAATTCTGCCAACAGCCAGTTCTTTATCATGTTGGACGAAGGCATGTTTCTGAACGGGCAATACACAATCGTTGGCAAGGTCACTGACGGGTTTGATGTGGTTGACCAGATCAAGCTTGGCAAAGGACAAAACGGCGCCATTATTGGCAAACCGGACGTAATGAAAAAAGTAACAGTCATCGACTGATAAAGTGGGGAGGGTGAAAACCCACCACCTTATGTCACAAGCCCGTGTTGTAGGCTATGCAACACGGGCTTTTGCCTGCACCCTGTACGCAACTGCGTGAAAGGGTGTTGTTATGCAGATTAAAACTGTGCTGATGGCGGGCGTATTTTCGATGATCGGGGTTTTGGCCAACGCCAGCCCGGATTTTTGGAAATCTGAATGGCCAAACACTGATTTCACCAAAACCAGCGTGCCAAGTTGGGGCGAAATCCTTTCTGGTGGGCCACCCAGGGATGGCATTCCAGCGCTGAATAATCCTGCGTTTATACCGGTGGCAGAAGAGAACCGGATCGGCGATCGCGAACCGGTCATTACCGTGGAAATCGACGGGGCCGAGCCGCGCTCCTATCCAATTCGCTATCTGACGTGGCATGAGATCGTGAATGACACGGTTGCCGGTGTCCCGATTGCAGTGACGTTCTGCCCTTTGTGTAACTCGGGCATTACTTTCGAGCGACGGGTTGGTGGGCAGACGCTGACATTTGGCGTTTCCGGCAAGCTGCGAAATTCTGACATGGTAATGTTTGACCGCGAAACCGAGAGCTGGTGGCAACAGGCCATTGGTCAAGCGATTGTCGGCGATCTGAACGGTACCAAGCTCAAATCCTTGCCCACTTGGATGGAAAGCTGGGCAGAGTTCAAAGCGCGCAATCCAGATGGCTTGGTGATGGCAAAACCAACGTCGCATCTGCGGGCCTATGGGAGGAACCCCTATGGTGGTTATGACAGCCTGACGCGGCCATTCCTTTATAATGGAGAAAACCCGCCGCATGGCATTCCGCCTTTGGTGCGGGTTGTGCGGGTCGACACGCGGGCCTGGCCGTTGACGCGACTGGCCAAAGAGGCGCGTGTGGATGAGGCCGGGCTGGTTATCACATGGACCGAAGGGCAGGCGTCTGCATTGGATTCCGATGAAATCGCCAAAGGCAAAGAAGTCGGTTCAATCCGGGTGCGCGATGCGCAAGGGCGTGATGTGGCGCATGATGTGATGTTTGCATTTGCCTTCCATGCGTTCTGGCCCAATGGAACATGGATGCTGGGGCGGTAATATCGATCAGGCTTTGCGCGTTTCCAATACGCCCCAAGCTACCACCGCGCTGATTGCCGACAAACCAGCAGCCACCCATGAGGCAGTGACAAAGGCCGCTGACATTGCCGCAGAATGCCCAACGGCATCTGATAAAATGCCAAAGCTATCTGAGCCACCCGCCGCCACATAGCTTGAAGCAATCACGCCGCCAATCGCGGCCACTGACACCAGTCCGGCGATCCGTGTGACAGTGTTGTTGATTGCCGAAGCAATGCCGGATTTGGTTTCATCAACTGCTCCCATTATCGCGGCGGACAGAGGCGCCACAATCATAGCCATGCCCAATCCTACCAGACACATGGCAGGCAAAACCCCCTGAAAGAACAATTGCTGAGGTACGATCAGCGCAATAAATGCATATCCCAACGCCACGCAGGCAGATCCCAAGGACAATAAAGGCGCAGTACCAAACCGGTCGGCCAATCGTCCCATCCGTGCAGAAAATGCAAACATCAGGATCGACATGGGCGCAAAGGCGGCGCTGGCTGTGATCTCGTTCAGGCCCCAACCGGCGATCAATGTCATCGGAAGATAGAAGAATGCAATGTTCAGGGCCGAATAAAGCGCAAAGCTTAGCAAATTGGCAACCGAGAATAACCGATTGCGGAACATGCTCAGAGGCATCATCGGATGGCTGCTGCGCGATTCTACCCATAGAAACAAACCAAAAGCAACGATGCCTCCAACCAGCCAAAGGCCGGTTTGCTGGGAGGCGGTTAACCCCCATGCCAATGCGAACAGCGACGCGGTCGCCAGTGCCGCTCCGGCAAGGTCAATTGGCGTGTCGGGCTGGCTTTTGTCGGCCTTAACCTTGCTCAGCAGCAGAAATAGTGCCAAAGCGCCCAGCCCCAGATTGACGGCAAAAATCCAGCGCCACATTTCAGAGCCACCAAAGCTAAGCGCCAGCCCGCCGATTATGGGCCCCAGCGCGGTGGTCATGGCCGATGCTGCCGCCCAGATGCCAATGGCACGACCACGTTCTTCACGTGGATAGGCACGAGCAATGATGGCCAGAGAACCTGGCACCATCACCGCGGCGCCAACGCCCTGAGCCAAACGTGCGCCGATCAGGAAATTTGGGGTGGGCGCCAGCGCACAAGTCACAGAGGCCGCAACAAACAGCACAATGCCGCCGCTGAACATGCGGGCAAGACCAAACCGGTCGCCCATGGCACCGCCGGCAAGAATAAGCGCGGACAGGGTCAGCATATAGGCGTTGTGTACCCACTGCGCCTGCATCAGCGTGGCGTCCAATGTGGTGCGGATGGCGGGCATGGCGATGGCGATGACAGAGCCGTCGATAAAACCCATGGACGAGGCCAATATAGCAGCAACCAAAACAAACTTCCGCGCCTCTGGAGCGCAAAAGTCAGACAGAAAAACGGGCACCGCAGGGATAACCTGAGGTGCCCGTTCTGTTGTCATATCAAAAGGTTAAGCTTTTGGTTTTTGCGGGGCTGCATTGCCGTTTCCGCCGCCTTGCATTTTATTGCCAGCCGGGTTCAAGGGATCGTCCTGACGTTGGACCGAGCCTTCGAAATGCGCACCGCTTTCGATGGCGATTGTCTTGTGGATGATATCACCCTCAACCCTTGCAGATGCGGTCAACCGGACCTTCAGTCCGCGCACACGTCCAACGATGCGGCCGTTGATGACAACGTCATCAGCGGTCACTTCGCCTTTGATCGTGGCGCTTTCACCGATGGTGAGCAGGTGGGCGCGGATGTTGCCTTCAACTGTGCCTTCAACCTGAATGTCACCGGTGGTTTTCAGATCACCTGTAATGTGCAGATCGGTCGACAAAACAGACGCCGGAGCTTTGACTTTGGGCGCGCTGGCCTTGAACTCACTGCCACTGCGCGCAGGGGGGGGCGCTGACGGGGCCGATTCGGGGGCCGCTGGGGTGGTTGATGTAGGAGCCTTTCCGGGCTCATTGATTTTGCTCTTAGAAAACATTTCTTGCAGCCTTGATATAGATCATGGGGTTAACGGATTTGCCGTTGACGTGGATTTCGTAGTGAAGGTGGGTGCCTGTTGAGCGACCAGTGCTACCCATATCAGCAATATGATCCCCGCGCGAGACCCTTTGACCCTTTGTGACGCGGAGATTTGTATTATGGGCATAAAGTGTCTCAATGCCGAAGGCATGTTTGATCCGGATCAGCTTGCCAAACCCCGATTGCCAGCCAGCATACACAACAACACCATCCGCCGTGGCGAATATGTCGGTGCCATGACCTGACGCAAAATCGGTGCCTTTATGCATCCGTCGCCCGCCGGTTTTGGGGTCACGGCGATAGCCATACGGGCTGGTAAATCGGAACACAGATTTCACTGGCAACGCAAACGGCGCTTTCTGCGCCGCAATGCGATACAGATTAAGCTGATCCATCTGATTTAGCAGCCGGTTTGCACGCAACTCATCAGCAGAGGACTCTTCACCTCGCGTCGAAAAGCTAAGAGGGGTGAGCGGACCTCCCTGGCCACTATATCCTCGCCGCACCTCTTCGATGATTTGGTCGGTGGGCATTCCGGCGCTGCGGAACATTTTGTCCAGCGGTTCTACCGAAATGGTCATTGCTTCTTCGAGTTGGCGAAAAATCTGGTCGTTTTGTTCGTGCATCAGCTTGATTTCATGCTCAAGCGCATCGGCGGCATTCAGCGCATTCTGCGCATCTGCCAAAATTACATCGCGTTCAAGCGCGGTACGTTCCAGCGCATCGGCCATGAACGACATTTGCGCCGGAGCACCAACCGAAGCGGTCAGAACTGCGCCGTTTTCTGCGGCCTGGTCCTGCAACTGTTCCAGATCTGCGCGCGCGACCTCGCGTTCTATCATGGTGTCACGTAAGGTGGACTGGATGACTTCGATGCCGGTTTCCAGTTCCAGCCGCCGGGTTTCGGATGCCAAAAGCTGTGATTGCATGACCGACACCTGATCCAGTGCCGCAGAAAACCGAGCCTGAGCAGCCAGTGCCTCGTCCGCCCGCGAATCGCGTTCGGTTGACAGGACGTTCAGGCGTTCTTGATAGTTTTGTTGATCTCGTTTGGCCTGTTCACGAAAATTTCCGGATCCAATGCTGTCCATCAACAGAATGGCAGTGGCGACGATTGACCAGGCCACGATCACGGATGTGCCCGCATAAGCAATCAACTGCGTACCGGGGCGCAGCCGGATAAACCGGGTATCTGTGTCAGATTTCAGAAATAGTCTGCGTTCAGGAAATCTCTTTTCCAGAAGCGCATGAATTTTTATTGCCAGACGTGTCCGCACGCTTGCATCCTTGTCCCGTCTCAATCACAGTGCTCGGCCCAGCTGGTCACCGGCACCTTGCGAAACGTATTTAAAGCCAGAATGACCATAGGGCAAGGATGTTGTCCTTTGGCGGGCATTTCACAGTGCTTTTGTTGAAAACACTGCATAAAACGCCCAATTCATAGGCAGATTTCGGCCTGTGCGATGCTAAACATCAGGCCAAATGGCGTTTCCGTTGCGTCATTCTGCCTCGGTCAGGGGCCAATAAAAATCCGGAGGTATCCCGGCCTCGGCGCGCTTTTCCTCGTTAAAAGGCGGCTTTAACGTACTGTGAAAATAGCGTCGCACCAGAGCGTGAAAGGTCTCTTTGGGGTCAATATCCTTGCGACCACACAGAAAATGAAACCACTTTGAGCCATAGGCGACATGGGCAACCTCTTCAGCATAAATTGTTTCCAATGCCTCAACCGCATGATCAATGCCTGCTTTGCGGAAGATCTCGATCATTCCGGGCGTAACATCCAATCCGCGCGCTTCCAAAACCATTGGCACAACAGCAAGACGGCCCATGAAATCTTCGGCGGTGTCTTCGGCCGCGCGCCACATTCCAGCATGGGCTGGCAGCGCTCCGTAAAAGCTCCCTAATGCTTCAAGGCAGCCGCACATCAGGTTGAAATGTTTAGATTCTTCGTCCGCTGCCTTAACCCAGTCATCAAAGAATCCCATTGGCATGGGAATCTCGGAAAATCGCGCGATAATGTCCCAATGCAGATCAACTGCATTGAGCTCGATGTGGGCTACAGCGTGCAGCAGAGCGATCCGCCCCTTTTGTGACCCCGGACGGCGGCGCGGGACATCGCGCGGAGATAACAGTTCGGGTTCGTCTGGACGCGCCGGGTGCATCGGCGGCGAAGCGATTCCAATGGGAATCGCATCAGTCTTACCTGCGCGTGCAGCAAACCACGCTTTGGCGTAACCTCGCGAAAGTTCGGTTTTGGCGCGCCCATCAGCGGTGGTCAGAACATTGACGGCCATCTGAGCCAGTGAAAGCGTCATAGGGATTTCACCGCTTCAAGAACAGCGTCTACATGGTCGGGGACTTTTACCTTGTGCCATATCTGCGCAATAGTGCCATCCGGGGCGATCAGAAATGTTGTGCGTTCAATGCCCATGAACTTTCGCCCATACATATTTTTTTCACGCCAGACGCCGTAATCTTCACAAACAGATCCGTTTTCGTCAGACAAAAGTCCCACTTTCAGCTTATATTTGGTGCGAAATTTGGCGTGACTGGCAATGCTGTCTTTGGAAATTCCGTAGACTTGCGCACCGGCATCGGCAAACTCTTGCAAATGCTCGGAAAATCCAATGGATTCCTTGGTGCAGCCTGTCGTATCATCACGAGGGTAAAAGAACAGGACAACAGCGTGCCCGCGCAATTCAGACAGGCAGATGTCGTCACCTTCGTCACGGGGTAGGGTGAAATTGGGTGCAATATCGAATTGTTCGGGCATGAAAGTGCTCCAAGAGGTAAGATAGCGTCCCATTCCGGGAACGCGGCGGTAAGGAAAGTGAATTTCACAATGGACGGCCACAGGCAATAGCGATGGCACGACGGTTGGCCCCACAGGAAGAACGCGAGGAGCTTGACCCCAAGCCCGCTGCGCCCCGGTTGAAACTGGGGCGGCACGTGCGGCGGTTTGGGTCCTGGACTGTCAGCATGTTGTTGATCGCCTCGATTGTTGTCGGGGTCCTGGTCATGGTGTTCATTGGGCAAACTCTGCATGTGCCTGAATGGGTGCGTGGCCGGATCGAAGCGCGGCTTGAGCAGAACCTGAACGGCATGCAGATCGAATTTGGCAATGTATCTGTGATCGTGGACAAAGGCTGGCGCCCGCGCGTGCAATTGCGTGATGTGGTGCTTAGCGATCCAGAGGGTGTTGTGTTTCTGGAGCTGTCTGATGCCGAGGCGTCGCTGGCCATGCGTCCGTTATTGCGCGGATTGGTTCAGCCCAAACATATATCGCTGACCGGAGCCTTCGCCACTTTGCGTCGTGATGCATCCGGGGCGTTTTCCCTGGCGCTTGGTCAAACGCAGGCACCTGTGGGGCAGGCCGAGAATCTGCCTCAGCTGATTGAACGCTGGGATCAGGTGTTTGAGACACCGATGCTGTCTGCGCTAACAGCGGTTGAGCTTACCGCGCTGACCATCCGTTACGAAGATGCAAGCCTGACCCGGTCCTGGACGCTGGATGATGGGCGTATCTTGCTTAACCGCACCGGAAATCAATTAAGCCTCACCAGCAGTTTTGCAGTATTGGGTGGGCGCGATTTTGCCAGTTCAGTCGATCTTAGCTATGCCAGCAGCATTGGTAGCAGCAAAGCCGACATAAGCGTTTCTGTACAAGACTTTCATGCGCAGGACATCGCCAGCCAAAGCGTCGCCCTTGAATGGTTGGATGTATTGCGCGCGCCGATTTCGGGGGCGTTCCGGGCCAGCGTTGATGCTGCGGGTGATTTGGGTCCGATTTCGGCAACGCTGCAAATTGGCGAAGGCGTATTACAGCCGAATAATTCCGCACGCCCGATCCCGTTCAGCGGTGCGCGGGCCTATTTTATCTTTGCCCCGGACAAGCAGTTGCTGACGTTCAATGAACTGTCGGTTAACAGCAAATGGGTCAGTGGCGTGGCCGAAGGGCGGGTCTTTCTTGGGGGCGCGGAAACCGGCAAGCTAGACGAACTGATCGGCCAGCTTACCCTGACGAATTTGACCCTGAACCCCCAAGAATTATACAAAGAGCCCCTTGTTCTTAAAGAAATCGCCGCAGCTTTTCGCCTGCATCTGGATCCGTTCCGGTTTGATCTGGGAGAGCTGCATATTACGGATCAAGGCCACACAATTTTGCTGGATGGAACGCTGAATGCCGGGCCGGACGGCTGGGATGTAAAGGTGGACGGGACTGCCAACACGCTTGAGACCGACCGCATTTTGGCGCTGTGGCCGGAACGCGCTGTGGCCAAGCCACGCAAATGGGTGCAAGATAACCTGACCGGGGGCACGTTGAATGACATGAATTTTGCGCTTCGCCTGCATCCGGGGCAAAAGCCGGATGTCTATTTGGATTTTGGTTATCAAGACGCGACCATCCGGTTTTTGAAAACCATGCCTCCGATAACGGGTGCAATTGGGCAGGCCAGCCTGATCCGAAATCGGTTTGTCACTACTGCCAGCGCCGGACAGGTCATTCCCGAAGAAGGCGGGCCGCTGGACATCGCGGGCACGTCGTTCATCATTCCCGATGTCAGCATCAAAAAGGCCGCCCCCGGCATTGTCCGGCTTAAGGCCGAAGGGTCGGTCACTGCTGTGATGTCACTGCTGAACCGGCCACCGCTGGCAGTGCTGAAGAAAACGCCGTTGCCTGTGGCATTGGCCGATGGGCAGGTCCAGCTAAGTGGGACATTGGCTCTGCCGCTTAAACAGCGTGCCCAGTTCGAAGAGTTTGAGTTTCACGCAACCGGGGACATCACAGATGTGCAAAGCGAAGTGCTGGTGCCCGGCCATGTGGTCCGCTCGCCGGTATTGCAGGTCGTCCTTGATCAGGATGGTATTGTTGTGGCCGGGCATGGCAGGGTCGACGACGTTCCAGCCGAAGTCAGTTGGAGCCAACCTCTTGGTGGGGGCAAAAACAGGGCCAGTCGCCTAAAGGGCGAGGTCGAGTTATCTCAGGATCTGATTGATACGTTCAACATCGGTTTACCACCGGGTAGTGTGACGGGCACCGGGACCGGTGATTTCACTCTTGATATGGTACCGGGCGAGCCACTGCGCCTGAATGTGACGTCCGATCTTGCTGGGGTGGAACTGCGCTTTCCTGCTCTGAGTTGGCGCAAACCGAAATCCACAACTGGCGTCTTGGAAATTAGCGGGACCTTGGGTGACGAAACGACGATAGATCATCTGTTATTCAAGGCCGCAGGGTTCGAAGTCGTTGGATCACTGACCAATAATGCGGGCGGAGGCTTGAACCGCGCACAGTTTTCGTCTGTGCGCCTGAATGGCTGGCTGGATGTGAGGGCTGATCTGATTGGGCGCGGCGACCGTACGCCTGATTTACGCATTCTTAACGGCACAGTGGACATGCGTCGCTCTACATTTGGCAGCGATGACGGAGCAAGCGGAGGACAGATCGAGGTCGCGCTGGGACAATTACAAGTGACAGACAGCCTTGCGCTGAACAATTTTACCGGCAGTTTTCAGACGGCAGGCGGTTTCAAGGGCCCGTTTACCGGGCGCATCAACGGTCAAACCAGTGTCACCGGAGAGGTTTTGCCAAGTGGCAATCGCAGCGCGGTGCGTATCCGGTCGGACGATGCCGGAGGTGTGTTTCGGTCTGCGGGCGTTATTGAGAGGGCGCGCGGCGGGAGTTTCGATCTGAGCCTGCACCCGGTTGATGTGACCGGGAACTATGAAGGAGAACTGCATGTCGCCGACACACGGGTGAAAGACGCGCCTGCCATCGCCGCATTGCTGAATGCCGTCAGTGTTGTGGGGCTTTTGGATGAAATGGCCGGGCAGGGGATACAGTTTACCGAAGTGGATGCCCGGTTTCGTCTCACCCCATCGCGGCTTATCCTGTACCAAAGCAGCGCAGTCGGCCCGTCTATCGGGCTGTCGATGGACGGTGAATATGATGCAAATACCGGACAATTAAACATGCAGGGCGTGATCTCGCCGGTCTATCTGCTGAACAGGATTGGAAGTGTACTCACCCGCAAGGGCGAGGGTTTTATTGGGTTTAACTACACGCTTAAGGGACCGGCGGCGTCTCCTAATGTCGAAGTGAACCCGTTGTCGGCGCTGACCCCGGGACTTTTCCGCGACATTTTCCGCAAACCAGCCCCAAAGGCACCGCAAATCTCTAACGAAGTCTTTGATACGACACCTTTGCCACGAAAACCTAAACCCAAACCAAACGTCACAGGTCGAGAAGACAGGTGAGGTACCTGCCAGTACACTATGGTCAAATCCTGTGTTGCCACCTAAAGCACTGCCTATGAACCTGTCTGATTTCGATTTCGCACTACCCGATGATCTGATCGCCACACGCCCCGCCGTTCCCCGGACCGCTGCTCGGCTGCTGGTGGCTGGACCTGATACCATTACGGATGCCCATGTTGGCGATCTGGGGCAATGGTTGCGCCCCGGTGATCGGCTGGTTCTGAACGATACCAAAGTCATTCCAGCGCGTCTTTCTGGTGATCGCCATCGCCTAAGTGCGCAGGGTCAGACACAGGCCCGCATTGGCGTAACCCTGCTTGAACCACGCGCTGGTGGGCTTTGGTCGGCGCTGATAAAGCCGCTGAAAAAGCTTAAGATTGGCGAAGAGGTGGTGTTTGACGACGATTTCAGCGCCACGTTGGTGGATGTGGTCGACGGGCAGGGCATACTGCAATTTAACGTTGCCGGTGATGATTTTGACGCCGCCCTTGCGCGTGCCGGATCGATGCCACTGCCGCCTTATATCGCCGCCAAACGTGCAGCCGACGCGCAGGATATGACGGATTATCAAACCGTATTCGCCCGTAATTCCGGAGCAGTTGCGGCCCCGACTGCATCATTGCATTTTGATGACGCGCTTTTGGCGTCGCTGCACGATATGGGCGTCAGCTTTACCCATGTAACGTTGCATGTAGGGGCGGGCACCTTTCTGCCGGTCAAGGTAGAGGATGTCACCACCCATAAAATGCACAGCGAATGGGGCCATGTCAGCGCCGCCGCTGCCGCCGAGATCGCCGCGACCAAAGCCTCTGGTGGCCGCGTTATTCCGGTTGGCACCACGGCGTTGCGCCTGATCGAAAGCGCGGCTGCTGGCGGTCAAATTGGGCCTTGGCAGGGCGAGACTGATATTTTCATATATCCGGGTTACGTTTTCCGGGTTGCGGACGCGCTCATGACCAATTTCCATTTGCCCAAATCCACGCTGATGATGTTGGTGTCCGCATTGATGGGGCAAGAGCGTGTTAAAGCCATCTATGAACATGCGATTCAAAACCGTTATCGGTTTTTCTCTTATGGCGACGCGTCATTGCTGCTGCCTTAGCTTAAGGTCAGGACCTGCAAAAGCGTCCCCAACTTCAACGGCAGTTTCTCCTGACCCCAGACGTTCGCTGAAATTGGAGCAATGACCAAGTTGCGGACTTGGCTGCCGTTCAGCTTTGGTTGCGAATGTCAGACTGAACTCGTGCAGCCTCTTGTTGCTTGCTTGCAACAATGACTTTCTTCATGACCTCTACTGCTTGTTCAATCTCTTTGGGATCGATGCCTGCTGCCGTTGTGTTCGCCCAAGCATGTTGCCGCTCGGCAAGGCTATGGATCGCCTTGCGACCCGCATCGGTAGCTGACGCCAATTTCGCGCGTTTATCGTTGGGGTTATCGAGAAACGTGATCAATCTTTCCTCGGCAAGTATGTTGGCAATACGTTGTACCGCTTGACGTGACAGACCCATTTCGCGGGCAACTCCTGAAACCGTCATATCGTCCCACATTAATGTGCCCAGAACTTGCCAGCGGGCGGCTGTAAGCCCCGACGGGGCGGATATTCTGTCCCCCGCCGCAAGGAATGCGCCATTCAACTTAAATGTCGCAAGCATCAGGTTTGAGACTGCGTCGCCACCTCTGTTTCTTTTGGTTGTCATAACGTCGGTCTCCGATTTCAGGACAAACCATCAATAAAGGACCTGATTGATTGAGCAACAATTTCCGGCGTATCCAGCTGTGGCCAATGACCTTCAGTCGACAAAAGGTCGTACTCAACTGTTTCGCCTAAGTGGCGAATGGCCGAGGGGGTATCATTCGCAGATGTGATAGCCATAAACGTCGGGCCCGTCCAATGCGACATTGCGACTTCTGGGTTCCAATCCATCAAAGCTTGCGCAAATCCGATACGTGCGTCGGGTGCAACCTTGGCTGCATCGCTGGTCACAGTTGCGATGGTTTCAGGGTTTTGACCTGCAATCGAAGCAAAATATCCCTGAACAACGCCCAGTCCGTTTTCAGATCGAATAGCATCCATGAATCCCTGTCGCATGTCCTCTGGCATCGCACGCGGATCGGATGCAGGGTCGAGAAAGTAGATTCCGCGTAAGGAATCGGCATGTGTTTTGGCATATTCAAGCGCGACACCAGCAGACCCGGAATGGGCCACCAGTATAATTGGTTGAGAACCGAGCGAGGCAATCACCGCCTGCAAATCATCAGCTCTGATTTCATAGCCGTAATCGCCGCTTGTTGCAGGCGATGACGAACCATGACCCCTTTGGTCAAAAACGGCCACTGAATGTGTATCCGCTAGGTCCTCCATGACCGTAAGCCACTGCGTCGCCGCGCCGCTATCACCGTGTAGAAAAACCACATTATAGGTCGTCGCTGGTCCTGTGTGATAAACATTCAGATTGACCGATTGGTTGATGACAATTTTGTTTTCCATGTTCGAGGTTCCTTCTTGTGCGATGGTTTGAAAGGCGAGAGAAGCGAGCCCCGCACCTGCAACAATTGATCTGATGACGACATTCATATTCTTTCCCCTTAATGACAGCATGTTGTCAATATAAGTTTGACAACACGTTGTCAACTCAGGGCTGAAAATCGAATTAAGACTGAACTACTTTCTTGGTTGGCTTAGTTCTTGAGGGTAGGTCTGGGCTCCGTTGCCGTCATCTGTTAGTTTTTGTCGGATGGCAGCTTCGCTATGTGGAGCAGACTTGGCGATGGTCGGTTCCCTCTGTTTTGGCATCATGGTTTAACGGCGGTAGCAGGATTGTCGGTGTCGCATCCACTCTGGCTTTAAGAAGCACGCCTGAGACGCATCCAGCACTTGTTTACAACGCCGCGTGGGGGCATGTGGTGACGGCCGCGTTCCTAAGGTCCAGAGCCCGGGTTCCGTGGACAAATCGACCCGTACAACAACCTTTTAGGTCGATTGCGACAATACGAATGTCGCAGACAAATGGGACGTGAAACGCGGCTGCTATGATATGGGGGGAAATGTCAGGCCACTGATGGAGTCTCGTGATGCTACAGGTCTTGTCCAGCGCTTGGGCGCTGCTTTTGGGAATGGGGTTGCTGATGGTCGGCAACGGGCTG
>PIVL01000810.1 GCA_003354145.1 Paracoccaceae bacterium | reverse complement strand
CCAAGGAATTGCATCTATGCCGCGCATCGGTCGAGGATGATGAGCCTCATCATGTGCAGAATGAGTTTGCCCTGCACCCACTTGCGCACCCGTCGAAGTGATCGGACCCAGTTGGGCAACGGACTCAAGCCGAAGCCGATATTCCCAAGTTGACCGAAGAAGCGTTCGATCGCGGCACGCGTCCAGTACAGACGCCGCCGCCGTTCCGCACTCCATTGTTGGTGCACAATCAGTCGCCAAGGGCTGTGCCGTCGATGCCCAAGCCCTTTGCCTTTCCTGCGTGGCGCGAACAGTTGCCAGCCCTGCTGACCGGCGATGTCATACAGCGTGTTGGAGTCATACTGGTTATCTCCGACCAGCACGCCTTGGCCACGCAACTGGCCGATCAGATGCGGTGCCACGGTCTGCTCCTTCTGGTTCATCGAACGAACATCCCACGCGATCGGTACCCGTCCTCCACTGCAGATGGCATGGAGTTTGTAGCCCTTTTCGATCCGACCCGACCCGTAGCCAGGACGTGCCTCAGGATCCTTCGAGCCCTTGCCGACGGGCATTGGTTTGGCGTCGATGTGTAAGAGATCGGATGTGTCGAATCGTTTCACAAGCGCGGCTTCAACACGATCAAGAAGTTCTTGTATGGATGATCGTCGCAGGCGACGGCTCATCGTTGCCGGGCTCGGCAACCACTGATCGTGAGCCGATGCGGGCCAGCTCTCAGCGCGACACGCCCAACTCACTGGTCGGTCATGAAGCACGGCCCACAGGTACACCATGACAATCTTGTGATCGCTGAAGACAACGTGTTTGGTCCGTCGTCCCTTGGCGTTGTCGTAAGCGAGAAGGTACAGTCGTCGATACAGTTCGCGTTCCATGCTGAATCTCCTTATGAGTGTGCAACAGCAGTATGGACGCGAACTATCTATAGCGCAAGTACTTATCGCACAGGCGCAAAAGGTTGG
>PIVL01000809.1 GCA_003354145.1 Paracoccaceae bacterium | reverse complement strand
GAAGCATGCGGCGTGAAGATGCGTTTCCGGTTCTTCGGCGATGGGCTCGCTTGAGGCTGCGAAAGAACTGTTCGAGGATATTGTTGGTACGCTGGGGCTGGATGAGGACGGGACCGGCGGGGGTTTGAGCAATGATGGGGTCGGCAAAGAGCTTGTCCCAGTACTTGTCGATCTGCTCGATCATTTTCTGTGCGGCGGGATCGTGCGGATAGTTCCTGCGACCGGTCAGCCAGGCACGGAACGCCTTCACCCGCTTCTCGATGGTGCGGACGTTCCCCTTCTTTCCTTCGTCATTGAGACCAGCCCGGCCCGAAGTCGGCGCGATGCGCATCGCTTCCCTCAGCTTTTCAAAGACGATGATTTTCTTTTCGATCTGCTCGACCGCGTTCCAAAGCCTCTTATCCTTCATGATTGTCTTTAGATCGTGATAGACCTTGAAGTACGGCGTGTTGTCCTGCCATTTGCCACGCAGGTGTCGAGGCTGAAGTTTTTCGAGATCGGCGTGGAGGTGTCTGATTCTCTTTGCGAAGGTCAGAAGCTGATGATCGAAAGGAAAGCCGTATCCGTGCCCCTCGGATCTTCCCTGTAGTACCCATTGGATTAACGTGTAGGCGCTGACGAGGGGAATGAACTGGCGGGTATTGGTTGAAAAGGATTCGTCCCTGATAGCGGGTTCGAGCGCTTGGATTGACTCGGGGTTCTTGTCAATAATGGCTTTAAGCTGTTTCGCACGGACATGCAGCGTTGCGCTGATGCCGTGCTTTTTGAGCTGCTTGCGGATGATGTCGTAGTCAGGGTCAAGGAGGTCCTTGCCGATGTCGCGCAGAAAGTGGAAGTGGCAGATGAAGTCCGGCACTTTGGGAAAGACGGTAGCGACGGCCTTGAGGATGCCTTTGCCCATGTCATGAACCAGTGCCTGAGGAGTGCCGTAGGCATCTTTGATTCGCTTCAGGAATGGC
>PIVL01000371.1 GCA_003354145.1 Paracoccaceae bacterium | reverse complement strand
CAACACACCTTTTTCCAGCCACAGATTATCCTCAAGCCCGACGCGCACATTGCCACCGGCCAGAACCGATGCCGCGACATAGGCCATCTGATTGCGCCCCAAACCAAAAGCGCTGAACGTCCAGTCGTCAGGCACGTTATTGACCATCGCCATAAAGGTATTCAGATCATCCGGCGCGCCCCACGGCACCCCCATGCAAAGTTGTACTAGCGCCTGACCGTCCAATGCTCCATCTGCAACCAGTTGTTTTGCATACCATAAATGGCCTGTATCAAAGGCCTCGATTTCGGGTTTGACTCCTAGTTCGGTCATCATCCGACCCATCGCCGTCAACATCCCCGGTGTATTGGTCATCACGTAATCGGATTCAGCAAAGTTCATGGTGCCGCAATCCAGCGTGCAAATTTCCGGCAGACATTCGGCCAGATGTGCCACTCGTTCCGTCGCACCAGCCATATCGGTGCCATCCGCAATGGGCAGCGGGTTCTCCACATTACCAAAGACCATGTCGCCACCCATGCCCGCCGTCAGGTTCAACACCACATCAGTTTCACTATCGCGAATGCGGTCTGTGACCTCGCGGAACATGCCCAAATCACGTGAAGGAGCGCCTGTTTCAGGGTCACGCACATGGCAATGCACAACCGCCGCCCCGGCCTTGGCCGCCGCAATGGCGCTGTCGGCGATTTGTTTGGGTGAGCGCGGGACTTTGTCACTGCGATCCTGCGTGGCGCCTGATCCGGTGACAGCACAAGTGATGAAAACGTCTTTGTTCATGGACAGTGGCATGTTTTCCCTCCTAACAGTTTCACCAAAGCATGGCGTAGCTTGGAGTTTTGCACTTTGCATGATACGCCATCCACTTGATGAAATTCGCTGAAAACATCTTTGAACCCAACCCGCATCCGCTGCGCATCTCGGTTTTGGTGCTGCAGAGCTGCAATACGTTGTCTTTTGCTGCAGTCGTTGACCCGATGCGCGCGGCCAACCGACTGTCAAACGAGCGTTTGTTTGACTGGGAATATGTGACGGCCACTGGGGCCGACGCCAACCTGACCAGCGGTCTGACCGTACCCGGCACCGCGCTATCCCGACTTGAGCGTTGCGATTTGTTGCTGGTGATTGCGGGCTTTGATCTGGACCGCCATGCCACCCCGGCGCTCTGTGCCAGCCTGCGCCGTATTGCCACCAGCGGAGCGACGCTGGCTGGTGTCGATGGTGGCCCGTGGATATTGGCCAAAGCCGGATTGTTGGACGGTTATTCGGCCACCACACATTGGGAAGACCTGGATCAATTTGCAGCCGAGTTTCCCGGTGTCACAACCCTGCGTGACCGGTTTCATATAGATCGTGACCGCATGACCAGCGGTGGCGCTGCCCCAGCCATCGACATGATGCTGCATCTGATTTCAGCCCGTTTCGGAGCCCGCCTTGCCGCCCGTGTCGCCGGCGCCTTTATCTATGACAGCGCATCTGATCCGTCGCGTGCGCAGCTGCGCACACCACCCCATCCAGGCCATAGTGCGCTGACCAGGCGCGCCAATGCGCTGA
Source organism: Paracoccaceae bacterium (assembly GCA_003354145.1). Classification (GTDB taxonomy): domain Bacteria; phylum Pseudomonadota; class Alphaproteobacteria; order Rhodobacterales; family Rhodobacteraceae; genus NORP181. The sequence goes on along the minus strand of PIVL01000371.1, from coordinate 2,391 downwards.
TGGAACAAACACTCGATGCGCCGCTGACAATCCCAGCCCTTGCCCGTCAGATCGCCACGAGCCCGCGCGCTTTAGAGCATCAGTTCCGCACGCGGCTGAACACCACCCCACAAGCGCATTATTTGCATCTTCGCCTGGGCGAGGCCGAACGCCTTGTCACTGACACCGGCCTTCCCATTCTGGATATTGCTTTGGCCACTGGCTTTGCATCCCAATCCAGCTTTGCCCGCGCCTTTCGTCAGGCCAAAGGAATTTCTGCCCGCGCGCTTAGAAAACGACGCGTGATATCAACTTCTTTTGATTGAAAATATCCCCGCCAGAAGCTCCCTCAGGCGCGGCCTGCATGGCGGGGAAATTTTTCAGTAGGGCATCGGATGCGCCCGATGTGCATTGTCAATCTCGGCCAGCACCTCATCTGACAGATCAACATCCACCGATCCCAACAGATGCTCTAATTGTGCCACCTTTGTCGCTCCAAAAATCGCTGACATCATGAACACGCGGCTTCGGCACCATGCCAGCGCCATATGCACCGGGTCCAGATCGTGACGTTCCGCTATACTCAGGTAGGCATCAACTGCCGGATAAACCCGTTCGGAATTTCGATTACCCAGCGACTCGACAATTGATTTGCGCGACCCCTCCGGCACTGCTCCATTCTGGTATTTTCCTGTCAGAAGCCCAACACCCAATGGCGAAAATGCCATTAATCCGACATCTTCATTAACGCTTAGCTCAGCAAGATCCGTGTCATACATCCGGCACAAAAGCGAATATTCATTCTGGATCGAAGCCACTCTTGGACCAGCGCCCTCGTCGCTCAGTCGCAACCACTGCGCTGTGCCCCAGGCGCTTTCGTTGCTTAGACCAAATGCGCGGATGTTGCCCTTGTCGACCTGAATCTGCAGCGCTTCAAGACAGTCCTGCATATTCGCAAGAGTGGCCTCGCGATTCTGGGTCGGGGGATCATAGGTCCAGTTCTTACGGAACATATAGCTGCCCCGGTTGGGCCAGTGAAACTGATAAAGATCGATGTAATCGGTCTGAAGCCGCTTCAGCGATCCCTCAATCGTTTCGGCAATCGTGGCCGAACTGATCGGCGCGCCATCCCGGACATGCGCCAGTCCTTCGCCGGAATGTTTGGTTGCCAGAACATAGTCACCCCGCCGTGCCGGATTGGCTGCGTTCCAGATACCGATTATCTTTTCACTGCCGCCGAGTGTTTCAGCAGACACCGGATTGACCGGATACATTTCGGCGGTATCGACAAAGTTGATACCGGCAGCCAGCGCCATATCAATCTGTGTATGAGCATCGGCCTCGGATGTTTGGGTGCCAAAGGTCATGGTCCCCAGACAAAGCTCAGAGACTGTCAGGCCGCTGCGGCCCAGAGGGTTCATTTTCATAGGACTTCCCTTTTTGGTGTTCACGTTGATCGGACCCTAATGATCTGCGCGCAAAGATAAAGCACCCAGTGTTTAAGGCTTTGGTTGAGTTGCCCGTCCCTTTCGGTCACAACGTGGTCATCACGCTGTTAGTCAAGGACATTGCCCCATGCCACAAACCATTACCAAAGGGGTCAAGGCCCTGCTTGATGAGGCCAACGCCATAGTCACTGTCATGTCCATCGCCGAGGCCAAAACCCGGCTTGATGACGACGACTATGTTTTTGTCGACATCCGCGACATCCGCGAGGTTAAACGTGGCGGCACCCTGCCCGGTGCATTCCTATGCCCGCGCGGTATGCTGGAGTTTTGGATCGACCCGGACAGCACCTATCACAAGCCGGTGTTCAATCAGGACAAAACCTATGTGTTCTACTGCGCCGGAGCCTTACGGTCGGCACTGGCTGCAAAGGTGGCAATGGAAATGGGATTAGCCCCGGTTCAGCATCTTGAGGGTGGCTTTGCGGGATGGGTCGAACAGGACGGGCCAGTCGATAAACGCGAAGACTAGGCTTTGCCCACCTTTTTGGAATTAGAAATGGCAGCTATGCTGTCTGCGCAGCGTAACCGCGCCTTTGTGGCCAACTTCACCGGACGGACACGCCTGAGCCCACGTACAACCCAAAAAGCGAGCATTGCTAATATTTCAATGAGTGGCTTGTTGGGTTCTAGTTTTAAGAGAAAATTGTGTCTTTAGCATTAGCCAGCATTTCTACAAAATCTTCTCTGCTCACTTCCTTGGCACCTATCGTCTGCCGGTTTAACACTGCAACAGATGCTCGATCGGTATCAGGGCCCGCTGCAGCAGCAGGAGGGAGGCTGTTGGTAAACCAACAAATAGTAGTTCGGTTATTAGACAGATATGGTTCATCTAATTGCATTTCAGGGTCTACAATAATTTCTACTGTATACTTATTTGCACTACTAATATTTATATATCCCAAAA
>PIVL01000069.1 GCA_003354145.1 Paracoccaceae bacterium | reverse complement strand
TCATCCGCGCTGAAGGCAGCACATGGCATGGCATTGCCAGGGCCCAATCGCGCTACGGGTAAGGTCGATGCGCGTGCGATCTGGCTGTCGCGTGGGCAGGTGATGCTGGTGGGGCCGACGCCGGATGCCGACCTGGCCAAACACGCCGCCCTAACGGATCAAACCGATGCCTGGGCGGTTGTGCGCCTTGAAGGTATGGGCGTCGAAGATGTGTTGGCGCGTTTGATCCCGGTGGATGTGCGCGCATCCGTTTTCAAACGTGGGCATACGATGCGTACTGATCTCATGCACATGATGGCCTCGGTCACGCGGGTTGGGGATCGCGCGTTCCAGATCATGGTGTTTCGGTCGATGGCGGAAACGTTAGTGCATGATCTGAAATCGGCGATGGAAGGCGTGGCCTCGCGGCGGTAGACTGTCCTGAACAACTGATTCAGGAGCTACCCCATGATCCGCCCTAAGTTATGCCTCGTTTTTGCCGCTTGCTTGCTTGCTACGCCACTCTGGGCTGCTGAAAACAAAGAAGTCAGTTGTCGTCATCAGGGTGACGTGATGTCGGCAATTCAAAAGGCGCGCTTAGATCGAGTACCGGAAAAAGATGTGGCAGGCGTGATTGCAGCGTCAAATCCTTCATGGCCCGAAAGTTATAATAATGCGATTCCGAGCCTGACGAGTTTTGTATATGGGCAAAAACGCCGTGCATTACGCAAAACGGATTTGGGCGCTGACTTGTATCAGTCTTGCGTTGATAACTGGGACGCCATTCAAAATCAGCAAAGGAAACTGAAAAACTAACATGTCGTTGCCCCCCGGATTCTTGGATGAACTACGTAGTCGCGCCAGCCTGTCTCAGGTTGTTGGGCGCAAAGTCATCTGGGACACGCGCAAATCCAATCAGGGCAAGGGCGATATGTGGTCGCCCTGCCCATTCCATCAGGAAAAAACTGCGAGCTTTCATGTCGATGACAAGAAAGGGTTTTATTACTGCTTTGGCTGTCACGCCAAGGGTGACGCCATTTCGTTTGTGCGCGAGACCGAGAATGTCAGCTTTATCGAAGCTGTGGAAATTCTGGCCCGCGAGGCTGGCATGCCGATGCCGGAACGCGACCCGAAAGCGCAGGAAAAATCTGACCGACGTTCGTTGCTCGCCGATGTCATGGAGCAGGCGGTTCAGTTTTTCCGATTGCAATTACAAACTGCTGTGGCGACCGAAGCACGTGACTATCTTGACCGGCGAGGGCTCAGGGCGGATGCGCTGGAGCGCTGGGAAATCGGCTTTGCGCCGGATGCCTGGCAGAACCTGTGGGACCATCTGCGCAGCAAAGGCATCGCCGAAGACCTGATTATGGGCGCCGGATTGGCCAAGGCTTCGACCAAAGGTGGCAAACCCTATGACACTTTCCGAGGCCGCATCATGTACCCGATCCGTGATGCACGCGGGCGCGCAATTGCGTTTGGTGGTCGGGCGATGGACCCCAATGACAACGCCAAATACCTGAATTCGCCGGAAACTGAATTGTTTGATAAAGGCCGCAGCCTTTATAATCACGCCCCTGCACGCACTGCCGCTGGCAAAGGCCAGCCGTTGATCGTTGCCGAAGGTTATATGGATGTAATCGCGCTTGCCTCTGGTGGGTTTGAGGCCTGCGTGGCACCTTTGGGTACTGCGATTACCGAGAGTCAGCTGCAACTGTTGTGGCGGATTGATCCTGAGCCGCTGATCGCGCTGGATGGAGACACCGCAGGTTTACGCGCGGCAATGCGGTTGATTGATCTGGCGCTACCAATGCTTGAAGCTGGGCAATCTTTGCGGTTTGTCATGTTGCCGGATGGCAAAGACCCGGATGATCTGATCCGCTCGGATGGTAAGAAGGCGGTTCAAAAGCTGCTGGATAGCGCCATGCCGATGGTGCGTTTGCTGTGGCAACGTGAGACAGAAGGCCGAGTTTTTGACAGCCCAGAACGCAAGGCTGCACTGGACAAATCTTTGCGTGAAAAGATCAAGCTGATCCGCGACCCGTCGATCCGTTCGCATTACGGCCAGGAAATCAAGAATCTGCGGTGGGGCCTGTTTTCGCCAAAACGCAGTGCAAAGCGGTCAAATTGGAAACCGGGAAAGAAACAGCCGGAACCGGCCATGCCTGGTACTCGCGCCTCAGCCTTGGCTGCAAGCGACAGCGCCGAAGATCATCTGCGCGTCGCGGTTATTCTGGCCAGCGCCATTTCGACCCCTGAAATCATTGGTGAATTCGAAACTGGGCTCGAGCGAATGTTGTGTCGTGATCCGCGCCAGGCCCGCCTGCGCGACGTTGTTTTACGCCATGCAAACGAAGAGCGCGTGACGCTTGTCGACAAAATTAGTGAGATTCTTGGCCCCGAAACCCTTGAAAATCTGCATGCCCTTGGCCATGTCGCCATTAGCCCCTGTGTGCGTGACCCCGGTAATGTCGATCTGGCCCGAATGACGTTGGCAGATGAATTGGCAAAGTTGGAAACGCGCTACGGGTTGATTGCCGAGATAGCTGATGCCGAAGAAGATCTAAGCGGTGCAGCTGATGAGGCGGTGACTTGGCGGCTTGCTCAGGCGGCCGAAGCTCGCAATAGGGCAGAACGAAGTGAGTACGAGGATAAGGCAGAATATGACATCGCAGACAGCGGCGTGCGAATCAGTCGTGAGGAACGAAATGCCCTTGATAGCCTTCTTGACGAGATCAATATTGCGAAACAGCAACGCTAAGACGTTTTGGTAGAGAATTACTAAAGAAAAACAGTTAGACGGGTGGCCGAATCACTCGTTAGCTTGGATGATTCGTTTTGAAAGCGAATCACCGTTACCCCGCGCAGGAGCATCAAATGGCCCCCAAAGATAACGACGACCGCAAGGCAGACGATCAGGATCCAGAAATATCGCTTGATATGAGCCAGACCGCCGTCAAAAAGATGATCGGCGATGCCCGCGAAAAAGGCTATATTACATACGACCAGCTGAACAAGGTTTTGCCACCTGATCAGGTCGGCTCGGAACAGATCGAAGACGTGATGTCGATGCTGTCCGAAATGGGCATCAACATCATCGAGGATGAAGAGGCCGAAGAGGAAGAGCAGAAAGGTTCGACTGAGGTTGCGACCACGGCTGGAGCCCGCGAAGTAACGCTTGCCGCTTCGACTACCGAGAAACTTGACCGCACCGATGATCCGGTCCGCATGTATCTGCGCGAAATGGGCAGTGTCGAATTGCTGTCGCGCGAAGGCGAAATTGCAATTGCCAAGCGGATCGAGGCTGGCCGCAAAACCATGATCGCCGGCCTGTGTGAAAGCCCGCTGACCTTTCAGGCGGTGACAATCTGGCGCGACGAACTTTTGTCCGAGGACATTTTGCTGCGCGACGTGATCGATCTGGAAACCACCTTTGGCAACCAGATGGCGGAAGAAAACGACGAAGACGAAGAATCAGTTGCCGAGGCTGCTCCTGCCGCTAACGGCGCGGCCAAACCCGAAGAAGAAAAAGCGCAAGAACTGGATGCTGACGGCAACCCGATTACTAATGATGATGATGACGACGACGAAGACGAACAGGCAAACATGTCGCTGGCGGCGATGGAGGCAGCGCTTAAGGATCAGGTGCTTGAGGCGCTTGAGACGATCGCCAACGACTATGCTCAACTGTCAGAAATGCAGGACAGTCGGATTTCGGCAACCCTGAACGAGGATGACTCGTTCTCAAAGAAAGACGAAGTCAAATATCAGGCACTGCGTTCCGAAATTGTGTTGCTAGTCAACGACTTGCACCTACATAACAACCGTATCGACGCCTTGATTGATCAGCTTTACGGCATTAACCGTCGGGTTATGTCGCTGGATGGTTCGATGGTGAAACTGGCGGATCAGGCGCGTATCAACCGACGTGAATTCATCGACGCCTACCGCGGTCGCGAACTTGATCCGAACTGGCTCTCGGAAATGGGTGATAAAACCGGCCGTGGCTGGCAGATGTTCATTGAGCGCTCAACCGACAAAGTGGAAGAACTGCGCGCAGATATGGCGCAAATTGGTCAATATGTTGGTCTGGATATCCCCGAATTTCGTCGTATTGTTCAGCAAGTTCAAAAGGGTGAAAAAGAGGCGAGCCAAGCCAAGAAAGAAATGATCGAAGCGAACCTGCGCCTGGTGATTTCAATTGCCAAAAAATACACTAACCGCGGTCTGCAATTCCTTGATCTTATTCAGGAAGGTAACATTGGCCTGATGAAGGCTGTGGATAAATTTGAATATCGCCGCGGCTATAAATTCAGCACTTATGCGACGTGGTGGATTCGTCAGGCGATCACCCGTTCGATCGCCGATCAGGCGCGCACCATCCGTATTCCGGTGCATATGATCGAAACAATCAACAAATTGGTGCGCACCGGGCGGCAAATGCTGCACGAAATTGGTCGCGAGCCAACGCCAGAAGAATTGGCAACCAAATTGCAGATGCCGCTGGAAAAGGTCCGCAAGGTGATGAAAATCGCCAAAGAGCCGATTTCACTGGAAACTCCGATTGGCGACGAAGAAGACAGCCAGTTGGGCGATTTCATCGAAGACAAAAACGCGGTCCTGCCTTTGGAGAGCGCAATACAAGAGAACCTCAAGGAAACCACGACACGGGTTCTGGCCTCGCTTACGCCACGTGAAGAACGGGTTTTACGGATGCGGTTTGGTATCGGTATGAACACCGACCACACGCTGGAAGAGGTTGGACAACAGTTCAGCGTGACCCGTGAACGGATCCGTCAGATCGAAGCGAAAGCGTTGCGGAAACTAAAGCACCCTAGCCGCAGCCGTAAATTGCGCAGTTTCCTGGACCAATAAGGCCGTAAATTGTAACGTATTAGGGCACCGCTAGCCAGGCGGTGCCCTATTTCGTGTGTTCCAAGAGCGGAAAATAATTCTTTCGAAATGGTAAACAGGACGTGAGGGCAGCTAGTATTGTTCTATTTCTGTAATTACACTCGGCTTGGTATATTTCGGAGTGTTGTTTCATGAGGTGTGTGACGCAAATTGTTCTTGCGCTAACCATTGTGGCAATACCTCAATCTGGGCATGCATTTAGGGCCTCCAACGGACTAACTGTTGATCCCGTGAATGATGCGGTTTTTGAGGTCAATGACTGGAGAGGTGCCCGCGCCCCGGCCTATTGGTGTGCAGCTGCCAATTATGCCAAACGAGAATTGAAAGCGGGCTGGAAAGACAGGTTGTTTATTGCGCGTACGATGGGCCGCAGTGAGACTTCTAATCGTGGAAATGCGGTCCAGTTTACGATTGATCCTGTTGCCGCTGGAGTTACAGCCGCGGGGCCGGGAAGAAGCATGGAATCGTTTGTGGTTGGTGACAATATGACACTTCAGCAGGCAAACAGCTATTGTCGGTAGATTGCGAAGCCGAGTTTGCCGATGACCTAATTATGTGTATTGTTTGAGACTTGGACAGAAAATCAAAATCAACGGATCAAAAAACTATCTGGAGAGTATATGATGTTTAAAATCAAACGTTTAGGTCTTGCGTTGCTTTTGTTGTCGATACCTACATGGGCATTGTCCTGGTATGCTTGGAACCGGTATGAGGTCTATCCTATTTCTGATACCGTGTTCGAAGTCATCGAACGTCCCGGTTCGGCGGGTGGTGCCGCCCAATACTGGTGTGGAGCAGGGGACTATGCTCAAAGAGTGTTGAAAACCAAGACCAATCAGAAAATCTATATCTGGAAAGCCGTAGGCAAGAGCGTGACCAAACCGGGCCGTAAAAGAGCTGTACAGTTTTCGACAATTGCCCCGGATGAGTACAGCCCGCCTCCGGGATATTCGCTTTCTGTGAGGGCCGTCGGTGACAGTCTGTCGACTGCAGCGGCGCAGCGGTATTGTTATGATAATCTCGAACGGGAATGTTTGTTTAATTTACTCTTTTGTAACTAGCGCTTAGCACAATCGAAATATTGGCAGCACAGAGTTTAGGCAACTCTGTGCTGCCGATATGTTGCGGTGTTATTTCCCCTCTACCCAAACTCTAGCGGGTAGCCTATACTTGTGGATAAGTGGGCCATAGCGCCTACAACAAGAGGCGGAAATCAACGAGGGGGACGGCTCATGCGCTGCCCGTTTTGCGGAAATATCGATACTCAGGTCAAGGACTCGCGTCCGGCCGAGGACCACGTTTCAATCAGGCGGCGGCGGTTTTGCCCTGCCTGTGGCGGGCGTTTTACCACTTATGAGCGCGTACAACTGCGCGATCTGGTGGTCATAAAATCATCAGGCAAACGCGAAGAATTTGATCGGGACAAGTTAGAGCGCTCAATTCGCATCTCTATGCAAAAGCGCCCGATTGAAGCGGAACGCATTGACCAGATGATCTCTGGCATCGTGCGGCGACTGGAAAGCCTTGGCGAAACTGACATCAAATCACACCATATTGGTGAGATCGTGATGGAGGCGCTGGCAAGGATAGATACAGTGGCTTACGTGCGTTTCGCCAGTGTTTACAAAAACTTCCAAGAGGCGGATGATTTTGAGGACTTTGTCCACGAATTGCGCCCCGACACTCAGTCAGAAGAGTGATCGACACCGACCACCGGTTCATGGCTATGGCCCTTTCACTGGGCCGTCGTGGGCAGGGGACGTGTTGGCCTAATCCGGCCGTCGGCTGTGTGATCGTTAAGGATGGTCGCGTTGTTGGGCGAGGCTGGACACAATCTGGCGGCCGACCTCATGCGGAAACTGTTGCTCTGGCGCAAGCCGGTGCGCAGGCTCGTGGGGCGACGGTTTATGTAACGCTGGAACCTTGCGCGCATCATGGCGAAACGCCGCCATGTTCTGAGGCGTTAGTTGCTGCCGGTGTGGCGCGTGTGGTTGGCGCGGTTGAAGATAGCGATGGGCGTGTAGCAGGGCAGGGCTTTGCCGCGCTATCAAAAGCCGGTATTGACGTGACTACCGGTGTATTTGCGGCCAAAGCGGCCCATGATCATGCCGGGTTTTTCCTCAAAACTGAAAATGGGCGCCCTATGGTGACGCTGAAAATGGCCAGCAGCTTTGACGGACGCAGCGCCACGGCCACCGGGCAAAGCCAGTGGATCACTGGCCCGGAAGCGCGCTGCGTCGTGCACGCAATGCGCGCACGACACGATGCAGTGATGGTTGGCGCAGGCACAGCGCGTGCGGATGATCCGTCACTGACTGTGCGGGATTTGGGCATTGAACAGCAACCCGTGCGGGTGGTGGTGTCACGCCACCTTGATCTGCCGCTATTAGGCCAACTTGCAAGAACCGCGAACAAGGTGCCGGTGTGGTTGTGCCACGGGGCAGGGGCCGATATCGAACGTTTGCGGGCTTGGGAAGGACTAGGCGCGCGATTGATCCCTTGCGGGATGCAGGGCGTTCAGCTTGATACCGCAGACGTGTTGCAGCAACTTGGTCAGGCCGGTTTGACCCGTGTGTTTTGCGAAGGCGGCGGCGCGTTGGCGGCGTCTTTGCTTGCTGCTGATCTGGTGGACGAATTGGTTGGGTTTACGGCCGGTTTGGCGATCGGTGCCGAAGGGCTTCCGGTTATCGGAGCGATGGGGATTGACAAGTTGACTGTTGCACCACGTTTCAAGCTGGTCGAAACCTGTGCTGTTGGTCCGGATATCATGCACCGTTGGACACGAGATCCCTAACGCCACAAATGCGCGTAAGTAGCGAGCAAACCCTGAAGCTTGGATAATCCACGATTGGCAAGACCGGGATGCGGAATTCCTCCCTTGGCCAATCGCTTCACGGCAATTTCGACTGGGCAAATCTGGCCTGTCACCGGATCGAAATAGCGCGGATAGTCTATCAACGTCGCGTACACCAACCCCATCAGGTCAGGGTGCGCAATACGACGTTCAGGGATGTCACCCAGATCATTGGTCAGCCCCCACCCAGCATAAAAGGGTGCACCCAATGTGGTGACTTTGACGCCGCGCAATAGGGCTTCGAACCCGATAAGCGACGTTATCGTCCAGACTTCGTCGATCTGATCGAGCAATGACATTGGGTCGGCCTGTGCCGCAACCACGTCGGCCAAACCCGTGGCATCCACTTTGCCAATGCGCAATCCTGCCTCAACGTCTGGATGCGGCTTGTAGACGATCACTGCCTCTGGATGGGCTGTGCGGGCCGCGCGCAAAAGGTCCAGATTGGTGCAGACCTGCCCAGCTCCGGTGCGAATTGAGGCGTCGTCTTCGACCTGGCCGGGGACCAATATACGGTGGCCATGCGGCACCTTTGGGACTGCTCCACCCAGATTGTACTTGCTAAGCTTGCCGCTGGTCAGACTTTGTACCAACCGCTGCGCGCGCTGCCTGCGTAGATCGCTGAGCGTGCTGCGCATAGCAATCAATTGCTCTAGTCGGCTGGGCTGACCGGGGTCATAGTAAATGCCAAGATCATCACAAACCAAAGACAGCGGTGGTACCAATTCTGCACCCAACCCGCGCGAGCGCAGAAAACCGTCTTCTACGCGCACAATGTCTTTTTGCCCGGGATCCGCTTTGCCCGCCCATATCATCTGTGGGCGATCTGCAGCCTGAATGCGGGCGGGATCGTCGCTAAAGATCATCCGTTTTTGCGATCCGAATATTTTCTGCATCGGTTTGCGTTTCCACATGCGGATACCACTGGCCACCCATCCCTTGTGATCTTGCCGCCACGCGCTGGACTGGGCCTCGACAATGTCCAGGACTGTTTCAAATTCGCATAATTGGTCACGAAACGGATCGTACCAGACCGGATAAAGCAGCATCGCCGCCGCAAAAAGTTGGCTTTTGGTCAGCTTGCGTTCCCTGCGCGGAACTGGGTTTTCATCAGCTGTTAGTCCCCAACCAGAATAAAACGGTTGCCCGAACACCCGCGGTTTATGCCCGGCCAATATTGCTTCAAACCCAAGTTGCGATGACACGGTGTAAACGCCCACAGCCCCCTCAAGCAGTGTCCAGGGGCTGATGGGATCGCTAAGCAGACTGATGCGGTTGTTGGTATTGGCCTCAGAATAATACCCGCCGCGAAATCCGTATTGGGTTTCAGGATGGGTTTTGATGATGATTTTGGCACCTGGATGTTCTTCCTGGGCAAAGACCAGCATTTCAAGGAATGTGGCCATATCAGCATTGCTTGCGGTGACAGAAGCATCGCCACGTGTTTGATCAATCACCAGAACATATCCGGGGGCAGGGGCCGCGAGAGCCGTGTCAAAGCCGCTGTATTTGCTTAGGTGGGCGCTATGCATCCGGTCAATCGCGTCGCGGGCGCGGTTCAGCAGGGCAGTGTCATCCAGCGGCGCACTGGCAAGCAACTGTTCAAGATCACTGGGGGTTGTGGCATCAAAATGAACGCCCGAGCGGTCCAGGTGCAGACCCATGGGGGGCTCGCCTGCTCGTCCTGGCAACATCGACCGAATGAACGCGTCTTCAACCCGAAGCACACCTGCACCACGTTTTTCTGCAATGCCCAACCCGCGATGGGCGGTAGGGCTGTTGCCCCAGACAGCCACCAAATCGTCGGGACCGGGAAGACCTAGCCGCAGATCATAGCCGGAAAGCCTGAGAATACGACGCAATCGTCGCTGGGTCAGAAAGCCACCGTTATACGCAAACAGCCGAGAGATTTCTCCCTCGACCGTTTGTACACCGTATCTGGGTGTCATATTAGAAGCCGCTGGAAAGCGTCGCGACGTTGGCAATTGGTGTCAGGGGTGCGGCCAAAAGCGAGATCGCCTTGGTCCATTGCGCATAAGGCGCTTCGGTAACATAGAGCGTATCCTGGTCACGGATTACGAAATCACGCGCCATGAACAGCCCATTGGGTTCGGTCAGGTTCAGCACATAGATCATACGTTGCGCGCCAATCAAATCGTCGCGCCCCAATACTTGCCCGGCAATTTCTGCGGGCTCATTTCGCAACACAAATACACCCGTGGGATCGGACGACGTGGACTGTAGCCCACCAACCTGTGCAATTGCCTCCAACGCTGACAAATCCTGAGTTTGAAAGGGGACGCGTGCCTGCGCTGCAGTGGCACCAAGGACGGTAAAGCTGCGGGTGTCCACTTCGACCAAAATCCGGTCACCAGCGCGCAGCGCAATGTCGAGTTGTGGGTTGTTGTAAAGGTCCTGAAACCAGATCTTGCCCTTTGAGGTGCCGCGATTAACGGTAATCTGGGCGCTTTCGGGTTCGATAGTCACGCCGCCGGCGTTGGCCAGCATAGTGGATAATGTACGTGTAGGCCGCTCGATTGGGTAAACACCTTGCGCACCTATCGCACCGATCAGCGATACGGTCGCCCCATCACCGGCCAAGCGGCGCACTTGAACCTGCGGGTCTGGCGTTTGGTCTTCTAGCTGCGAGGTGATGGTCGCGCGTAGTTGCTCAGGCGTGTTCCCCGAAGCGCGCAATCGCCCTGCGTAAGGAACAAAAATGAACCCCGCACTGTCGACTTGCACTTCTTCGAGGATGGTCGAATTGGCACCTTCACCAGCCAGCAATCCGTCATCGACGTTTTCCCAGATAGTCAGGCCAAGAGTATCGCCAGGGCGAATGACGTCAGATGTCAGTTGTCCGACCGTTGTGAAATTGCTGGAAAAGCCCAATGCGGGCACTACAGCGGTGGCGCGGGTTACCCGATCATTGACTGAGACGACATAGGCGTCGCCTTCTTTTTGCACGGAACCGGCAAAAATCTGTCGTTTGTTTGGACCAACCTGCGGTAGACTACAGGATGCAACGATGCTCAATACTGCCAGCATCACGACGGGCTTCGCCCACCGGTTTGAATCGAATTTCACTGCCGGTCTCCTCGACCTGTTATTATACTGCCTCAGTCTTTTTTTCTTAAGCTATCGGAATCTAGCATTAAAATCCAGTCCTGTGGCAGTGTAATATCAGGTCACCACCTGCAACTGTTGCCGTGGTGCCGCGCTTCCTGTTCTTAACGCTTCATAGGGATCATCGGGTGACAGCATCATATCAACCACATGTCGCATCAACCGCCGTCGTCCACGGGACGAATAAAATCCGCCAGAAACCTGGCTGGTTTCCAACAAAAACCTGCGATAATCCTTGTAGGCACGGTTGTCCGGGCGGCTGGCTGCGGCAAAGAATGCCTGCAATCCTTGATTTGATACGAATTCGGGTTTGGCATAAACGGCTCGTCCAAACACCTTAAGTGGAATTCCGCGCCACAATACCTGCTGCCCGGCAGTCGAATTTACCGTGACCGCAGTGCGCGCGTCATTCAGCAATTGTGCCAGTTTGCCACCGCGCACATAGTGCACGCGATCCTGAACGCCATGTAGACGCGCCAGTCGGCGGACTTCTTGTCGAAGCGGTACGCGCCCATCTTCCAGCGGGTGTGCCTTGACCACAAGATGGTGATGGCGGGGTGCGCCACTGGCAAAACCTTCAACGATTTCGGCCAGAAAATCGGTCATGGTGGCAAATGGAGAGTGCATCCGAAAACTGCTGTCATGTTCCAGTTGCAACAGGGCCAGATGATAGGGAAACCCTCCAAGACGAATGCGCATAGTTTCAATACGGCGCGAGACTGCATGAAATGGCATCAGCAACAGACGTTCCAGATAAAGTAGGAACTCTTTGGTGACGGGCAGGTCTCGATGAGGACGGAAATTGCGGTAATCACCATTTCTGAACATCACAAACCAATGATATAGCGCACCGTAAAACACATGCTGGCGCATGTCTCCCCAGTGGGCCGGGGGTAGCGGGGCCTCCATATCTGACAGTTCAAGCGCGCTTTGCATATCTGAAATGCTCATATCCATCAGGCGCGAGTTACCGTTCGAGCCACCGCGTTCATAAGTCACCCAATACGGGCGCATATAGCCTTCTTCAAAGACATGAACCGTAATGCCACGTCTTTTTGCAATCTCGATAGCTTTGGCATGAATGGGTCTTGTGTCCCCATAGAGCACGATATCGGTTACAATTCGGTCGTCCAGCAATTGCGAGAACCTGTCGGGCCATTGCTCTAATGTGCCGCGAAACGGAATGAAACTGCGCGGGTGAAACCAAAAGGCGCGGTCTCCGGCGTTAAAACCAACTCTCCAAACATCAGCCCCGGCGGCACGCAGCATGCGGCCCAGACCGTTGAAAAACGGTCCGTGCGGTCCTTGCAGAAACAGAAATACCGGTGATTTCTGTGGATTATGGGGCATTGTTATACCTTTATCCGTCTTGGCGTCACTCTGAGTTTAGCGCCGTAGTTGGTCATAATTATGGCGGGTTCGGTGGCAAGCCACAAGATGTTGGTACTTGTCGTACCGAGCGCAGGCAGGTAGGCCAAAGGGGCAACATGGCAAAAAGGGGCGTAATATGTTCACAGGTATTATCACCGATATTGGCACGGTGACCGAGTTGGATAAACAGGGCGACCTGCGCGCACGGATTGCGACCGATTATGATACAGACGGTATTGATATTGGCGCTTCGATTGCTTCGGATGGGGTATGTCTGACCGTTGTCGCAGTTGGACAGGGCACATGGTACGAGGTGCAGATCAGTGCCGAAACGGTGGCCGTTACCAATTTGGACAGCTGGGAAGTTGGTAAACGAGTCAATTTGGAGCGGCCTTTGTGCGTCGGAGATGAATTGGGCGGGCACATCGTATCGGGTCATGTGGACGGGATTGCCGAGATTATTGAAATGGTTGATGACGGTGACAGCACCCGCGTCACCCTGCGCGCACCCGAAGAACTGGCGCGGTTCATTGCGCAAAAAGGATCGGTGGCGCTGAACGGGACATCGTTGACCGTGAACGAAGTGAATGGCTGTGAATTTAACATCAACCTTATTCCCCACACCAAAGAGGTGACGACATGGGGGGATGCGGCCGTTGGTGACCGGGTAAATTTGGAAATTGATACAATGGCACGTTATGTGGCGCGTCTGTCCGAGGTGGCATGATGGCCGAAGCGAAAAACATGATCGGGCACAATAACGGGCCAAGCATAGAGCGGGGCCGCACGTATCGTAGCTATCAGTGGCGCCGCGCACAGCAGGCGTTGATGCCCAATACGTTGCCGATGATGCTGATCCGCATGCGCGTGCGGCGCGCAGCAGAGCTGGGTATGGCCTATAAGACATATGCCCGGATACGGCAGGCGTCAGGACAGGACATCATGGCGTTACTGTTCTCGTCCAATGCTTTGCGAATCATTGGCAATGGCGCGAAAATGCCGGACGCCGAGAACCGGGCGTTAGAGGCGGTGAAATCTGCCAGCAAGCTGACTTTGGTGCATGCCCCGAATACGCCACCTGCAGTTCTGCAGGCGAATCCGGTGCTGGATGCAGCCCAAGCCGCGCCGCAGTTTACTGACAGCTGGGCGCAGATGCGCGAAAAGGTCGAGGGTGTGATCCGTCAACGGAACTTGCCAGGAGATCAGGTGTTGATCATCGGTGATGCACCGCTTGAGGCAGACTGGACCGCAGCAGCCCGTGCAGCAGGATATCTGCCAGCAGATCAGTATTTTGCGCATCAGGCTGGGTAAGAGGAAGAGCGTGGGTTTTCACCCACCCTACCTGATCCGCAAGGTGGGTGTGTCATCCCCAAATGTCTCCGATGGTATAACCCTCTGGAAACGGATCGCCTGGATCAAGCATGTAGTTTGAGGTCCCGTAAATCCAGCCTTGCCCCGCGAGCGTCGGAATGATTGCCGCGTAAGGCCCCACCTGCGTAACCTCTTGGATACAGCCGGTAAATGTCGTTCCCAGTGGCCCTGCATTCACGAATTCCTGACCAACATCCAACAACCCTTTGGCGTGTAATACCGCCATCTTGGCGCATGTCCCGGTGCCACAAGGCGAGCGATCGAGAATTCCGGTAAGCGCCTCGGGCCGCGATGGGTCATAGTCTCCGGTCGAGACCGTAATCGCCCCGCGCCCGTGTGTGCGCGGCATATTGGCTGGTGCGGTAAGCTGAGAAATCGTCGGCCCGGTGATTGCCGGATTGACCGGATGAACGACGGGCAGTTGTTCTGCGGCAGCAGCACGCAGGGCCTCGGACGCGCGCACAATCACGGCTCCATTTTCAGGTCGCAATTCAAGACCAAACTGCTCGGCCTCGGCAATGACAAAGAACATTCCACCCCACGCCACATCAACAACGGCTGTGTCAAATCCCGGCACCTCAATCTTTGCGTCCAGATGCACAGCAAAGGCGGGAACATTGCGAAATTTCACCTCAACTACTTTACCGGTACGACAGGTTGCTGTCACAGCGACTAGCCCGGCAGGGGTTTCGAGTATCAATTCGGTCACAGGTTCCACCATCGCAATGATACCCGTTTCCAGCAGCACGGTGGCCACGCAAATCGTATTGCTACCTGACATTGGCGGATACTCGGTCTGCTCCATGATGATAAATCCGGCATCTGCACGCGGATCACACGGCGGTACGATAACATTGCAGCACAGCGCCGACCTGCCGCGCGGCTCGCGCAGCATCGACAGCCGTACTTCATCGGCATTTGCCTGCATCCACTGCATTTTCTCAAACACCGAGTCACCGGGCATATGCGGCATGCCGCCGGTGATGACCTGCCCCGGTTCTCCTTCGGCATGGGCCTCGACCGCTGTTATCATCCGAGACATGCGCATCTTTAGATCCTTTGTTACCTGCTTCCCCCGACGCTAATTTTTGCCGCGACGCCGCGTCCAGTCCTGATCCTGTCACGCCGGGTCTGGAAATCAGCCCTGTCGTGGTTTATCTGCCCTTAGACCCTACTTCGAAAGTTATCCTTATGAGTCAAGATTCCACCCTGCGCGCCGCCCTGAGCACCACGCAGGAAATCATCGATGAGGCCCGCGCTGGCCGGATGTTTATACTGGTCGACCATGAAGACCGTGAAAACGAAGGCGATCTGGTCATACCGGGTGAATTCGCCGATGCGGCTGCGATCAATTTCATGGCGACACATGGGCGTGGGCTGATTTGTCTGCCGATGACGGCGGAACGCATTGACCGGCTGGAGTTGCCGATGATGGCGGTGAATAATTCGTCGCGCCACGAAACCCCGTTCACCGTGTCCATTGAGGCGCGTGAAGGCGTTAGCACCGGCATTTCCGCAGGTGATCGGGCACTGACGGTGGCCACTGCGATTAACGATCAGAATACGATGGCCAGTTTGGCCACACCAGGCCACATTTTTCCATTACGTGCGCGCCCGGGTGGCGTGCTGGTGCGGGCAGGGCATACCGAAGCTGCGGTCGATATATCCAGACTGGCCGGGTTGCACCCATCGGGCGTGATCTGCGAGATCATGAAGGATGATGGTACAATGGCGCGTCTGCCGGATTTGATTGAATTCGCGCAGGAACACGGACTAAAGATCGGCACCATTTCCGATTTGATTACCTATCGCGCGCGCAATGACAATCTGGTTGTGGAAACGTCGCGAGATACGGTCAAATCAGAATTCGGCGGCGACTGGGAGATGCGTCTTTTCACCGATCAAACCCACGGCGTTGAACATGTGGTCCTGATCAAAGGCGACATCACCACTGATGTCCCGGTTCTAACCCGCACCCATGCCTTGCATGAGGCATCGGATGTGTTGGGCCTTGGGCCCAAGTCAGCTCGCGAGTTGCCTCGCGCGATGGAGCTGATTGCCGCCGAAGGTCGCGGTGTCGTCTGTCTGTTCCGCCAGCCGAACCACGCACTTTATGCGACTGAAGACGAAGGGCCCCGCACTATCAAACAAACCGGACTGGGTGCGCAGATACTGTCCAAGCTTGGCCTGCGCGATTTGATCCTGCTCACGGATTCGCCAGACACGCGATATCTTGGGCTGGATGCGTTTGATCTGACAATTGCTGGGACACGTCCCATAATGACCGAGGTTTAACATGGCCAAATCCGAAACCCACTACACTCTGCCACGCGCCAAATTTGATAAACCGGTCAAATTGCTGATCGTTGTTGCGCCCTTTTACAAAGACATCGCTGACAATCAGGTCGCCGGGGCCAAGGCCGAAATCGAAGCGGCGGGCGGTACTTGGGACCTCGTCGAAGTTCCCGGCGCGCTTGAGGTGCCCACGGCCATCGGAATTGCCGACCGTCAATCCAACTTTGACGGTTATGTCGCTTTGGGCTGCGTGATACGGGGCGAGACGATGCATTATGACACCGTATGCAATGACAGCAGCCGGGCGATCCAAATGATGGGTCTGCAAGGGCTGTGCATCGGAAATGGTATCCTGACGGTCGAGAACCGCAAACAGGCCGAAGTGCGCGCTGATCCTGGCGAGATGAACAAAGGTGGCGGGGCGGCAGCTGCGGCCTTGCATCTGATCGCGCTGAGCCGTAAGTGGGGCGCCCAGACCAAAGGCATCGGATTCAAAGCACCCAGTGGTTCCTACCTGATGGCTGGCGATAATGATGGATCACCCACCGCATGAACAGCACCGCTCAGCCGGTTTCCGGCAATCAGAAACGCAAAATGAAATCGGCAGCCCGGCTGTATGCTGTGCAGGCGTTGTACCAGATGGAACAGACGGCGCAGACTAGTAAAGAAGTGGTGAACGAGTTTCTCGAGCACCGCTTTGGCGCGGTGTATGAGGGCGACGAAATGCAGGATGGCGACGTCTCGCTGTTTCGCAAGCTGGTCGAAGACGCGGTGAATTATCAGGCGCCGATTGATCAGCTGACCGATCGCGCTTTGGTGGCTAAATGGCCGATTGGACGGATTGACCCGACATTGCGCGGTTTGTTCCGTGCCGCCGGGGTGGAACTGACGCAGTCAAGCACGCCGCCCAAAGTTGTGATCTCTGAGTATGTCGATGTGGCGCTGGCGTTTTTCCCGGACGGGAAAGAGTCAAAGTTCGTCAATGC
>PIVL01000068.1 GCA_003354145.1 Paracoccaceae bacterium | reverse complement strand
AACCTTCAGGTTTCTTCGATGATGACCATTGGCAGTTCTCCACGTAAACGACGCCCATCGCGTCCATGACAGCTCTGGCGATCTCCACAATGGTTGCAGTTTTTCCAAAGAAACACTCGGTGCCGTATTCTTCAGTTTCGTCGTATCTACCTTGGGCTTTCAGTTCGTCGTGAATCCGACTTTCTATGTCACGAAACTTATGATCGCTCTGGATTACAAATACCCGGGACACCACACTACCTTTTGGGTATTTTCCGTTCTTGATATCTGACGTTAGACTCATGAAGCGCCGGTCCATATCATCTGTTCCGCCTAATTTGCACTCGGGTGGCACCAAGTTTAACGCAACCAAGTAAATCGCCCTATAACTCGGTACTGGAATTCTAGCCGGGGGGACTACCGCGCCATTCACAAATTTGATCGCTGTAAATTCCCAATATCCGCGTTTCGAAAGTTTGTTTCCAAGTACAACACCCAAGGTGACCAACTCTAAACGGGCCATTGGCAAATACTTCCATAGCCAATGATCACTTAGTATAGGCGCTGCATCCTGAGACCTATAGCATCGGAAGATCTCCTCCTTTCCCTGCCCAGAGACATTCAATCGCCCACCGGCCTGACACAGGGCCTCCTCTATGGCTGTCGTCAGATACTCTCTACAATTACGATACGTTGGCTTGGCCATGGCAGTTCCTCGCTAATATTTGCCCGTCTGTTCAGAGCAAGTTAGCAGACTCAATGCGATTCGAAAACCCTTTAATAACAATGACTTGTGATCCTACATCACATAATTACAAACTAAAATTGATTTACCTGTATCCACATTTGAACTCCGAAATGGTTTTCGGACGACGTAAGTCACAAGCAGGCAGGTAGCATGCCCACTCTTCCAGATAATCACGGAACAGGTGAGGCGGGATATCAACGCGCTGGGCGTTCTGGCCCGGTGCCGTTGACCACACACCCCGCCCAATGTGACTGGCCCCGACAAGCCGCCCGACGGACTCTGCCATTTCCAGATTGTCACACGTTTTTGCCAGTTCCTTCATTGCGAAACTAAAAGAACCATTCCCCGCATGCTCCCTTAGCGCAGATGCCAACAGAAGGCCTTCTGCGAGCGCTTCAGGAGCGCCCGTCATTAATGTCCATGCGCCGACATCACATTGGTATTCGTTCCGCATCAGCGCCAGCCGGTTAGCCGAAATGGGCGGTACATCTAAGTCGAAACCCGGTTTCTTTGACAATGGGCACGCCGATCCGATTGCTATCGAACGTCCCCCACTGGTGAAGGCTTGAGGTGCAAGTACAAAAAGAGAACAAAAGTTGTTCTTATGCGAATACAGTGCCTTCCCCATCCTATCAAATTCTGTACTTTTGGGGTGTGATTCTGTACTTTCTGAATGGCACCCGAAAAACGGAGGCGAAAAAGCCCCTAGTTTCAACGGCCTGCACGTCTGAATATCCATCCCTAGCTAGATTCCAAGGTCGCCTATCAAAATTGGTGATGTCCATAGTGTGGTAGTCTCTGACGATGCGGATGCCTGCGATCTCTAGTTTGCTTCAGTTGCGGGCGAAATCCAGTTGGTGCTGTGAAATGCAGATCGGATTGCCACTGGCCCAATCGCTCTCGCTCTAGACCATTCAAACTCAAACGCCTTCTGAACCAAGGCGTCTAAAGTCTCAGAATATCCGGAAATCGAATCTTGTCAGGATCAATGGAGTGATCCACTGCTACGCTGCCCCACCGATGCGTAGCAGAATCGTAGCAGTAGCAGAGCCTTCACTCTTGTGAGGTGGATCAACTTAAAATTTTATTGTATAATTTCAAGGTGGTGCGGGTGAAGGGACTCGAACCCCCACGCCAAAGGCGCCAGAACCTAAATCTGGTGCGTCTACCAGTTCCGCCACACCCGCACTGCACAAACTGGAACAACCATGTTTGTGGGCGCTGCTTAGCAAAGGTTGCCGGGGGATGCGAGAACAAATATTCAATCATTTAACACCCTGAATTTCGCGCCCATTTTGCCGATTTTTCCAAAATGTCTGCAAAAAAGCCACGACAGGTGCACGATTTTGCCATATTCTCATAGAAAAGTACTGAGGCAACCTGAGCGAGAACGCCATGAAACCGAATACGGTCGGGCGCGAAAGCAGCAAAATTCTGCGCACGCACCCCGTTTATACACCCGAATCCAAAATTGGATTCGCAGCTGGTACAATCATCCTCACGCAAGAGGGTGAAATGCCGGTTGAATTTCTGTCTCCGGGCGACCGGATTATCAGCCGCGATACCGGCTTTGTTACGCTGGGCAATATCAATTGCTCGCGACGGATGGTCCGGGCGGTGAAATTTGCGGCGGGGTCATTGGGCCATACGCGTCCCGAACAGGATCTGATACTGCCGGAAAACCAGATGGTACTGGTGCGCGACTGGCGGGCTCAATCACTCTTTGGTGCAGCGCAGGCGATGGTTCGTGCTGTCGACCTAGTCGACGGCGAATTCATTTGTGATCTGGGTTTGCAACTGATGATGCTGCACCAATTACATTTCGCCAAGCCACACGTCATCTATGCCGGAGGGCTTGAGGTCGCTGGTATTGGCGGCGAATCAGAATCCAAACTGCGCCCCGCAGCCTGAAGCTCTAAAACACGAAACACTTTTGGCAATTCCTCTGGAATATCCTCGGCAATCAATCCGGGGCCGAAAGACCGCGCGCATTCCACATGCAGCCAAGCGGCGGTCTCTGCTGCACGCATTGACGTGAATCCTCGCGCCACTAACCCTGTGATGAAACCGGCCAGCACATCACCTGCCCCGGCAGTTGCCAGCCAAGGAGCGGCGCGATGGTAGTGCGCCGAATTGATGCGGCACTGCCCGTCCGGAGATGCAATCACTTTGTCCGGGCCTTTTAACAGCACCACACATCCGGCGCGTGCGGCGGCTTCGCGTGCGGCATCCACTTTGGAATAGGCCGGGCCATTGGTCGCTGGTTTGGCTAGTTTCGCGGCAATATCCGGGAACAATCGGGCGAATTCACCGCCATGTGGGGTCAGAATGCAACGCTCGTGCAATAGCTCAAACAACACCTGTGGATCATCCGCGAACGACGTCAACGCATCCGCATCCAACACAACACCCCTAGGTTTTGCGTAGGGTGGGTGCAACCCACGCTTGGGAAAGGCCAATGCCACCGCAACAAGTTGTCTGGTTTGCTCGCTGACACCCAACCCCGGCCCCAGACAAAGTGCATTCAGACGATCATCTTTCAGAACCTCGATAAATGCCTGCGAATCCGCCACTCGTTGCAGCATAATCGCTGTAATTTGTCCCGCCACTTCCATCTGTGCCGAAGGTACCACTCCCAACGTCACCAGCCCTGCCCCGATCCGCAGCGCGCCTCGCGCCGCCAGACGGGCCGCACCACTTTTGCCTGGGCCGCCAGACAAGATCAATGCGTGACCATGCGAGTACTTATGGTTTTGCAGTCCCTTGCTCAATTGCGACGGCGACGGTTTAGTCAATCGAACAGCGTGATAGTCCCGGCTCTCTGGCAGCCCAATATCTTTGACCCTAAGGCTTTGCGATAACCCCGCCAGAGGCTCAAGATAATGTCCGACTTTGAACGAGTGAAACGAGACCGTCAGCTCTTTGGGAAAGGGATTGTCACCGCTCTCCCCCAAACTTTGACCTGAATCCAGATCGTCACCAGAAAAGCAGTCTATCCCGACAAAATTGGTTTCTTTCCGGTTATCAAATACTTGCGTCAACAAGCTGACGATCACCTCGGGCAATCCTCGCGTCGTGCCGGTTCCGAATAACGCGTCGACTACCAGACGTGGCCCCGCGAGCGGCGCGCTGCTCGCGATTATCGGCTGCACCGTCCCAATTGCAATCCACCGTTCATAATTTGCCCGTGCATCCGGTGGCAATTTGTCAACGTCACCAAACAGAAATACCTCAACATCCCAGCCCCATTCCTTCAACAACCGCGCCACAACAAAACCGTCACCACCATTGTTGCCCGGCCCGCATAACACCAATGCCCGATAAGACGAATTTGTCAGCTTTGGCCACTCTTCAAACACCGCATTGAACACGCCGCGCCCGGCACGCTCCATCAGCTCTAAACCGGTCACGTTCTTGGCCGTGATCGCGGCCTGTTCCACAGTGCGCATCTGGGCGGCAGTCAGCAGTTCAGTCATGGCATCCTCTCATCGATTCAGTTTTGCCTATATTTTAGGCTATTGGCACATTATTCAGGCGTGGCGGAGAAATTGACTAGCGGCGCCCCTGCCCTACGACCCTATCCGATTGTGAGTCCAAATCAGAAATGATCTGACGCAGTCAAACATGTTTATGTGAAGGAGTCCCCAGTGAAAAAGATCGAAGCGATTATCAAGCCGTTCAAACTGGACGAGGTTAAAGAAGCGTTGCAAGAGGTCGGCGTCCAGGGTCTGAGCGTGATCGAAGTTAAAGGTTTTGGTCGTCAGAAAGGCCATACCGAACTGTATCGCGGTGCAGAATATGTTGTGGATTTCCTGCCCAAGGTGAAAATCGAGGTGGTACTGGATGACGAGCAGGTCGAAGAAGCCTGCGACGCGATCATCTCTGCCGCCAAAACAAACAAAATCGGTGATGGCAAAATTTTCGTCAGCGCTATTGAGCAAACCATTCGCATTCGGACCGGTGAATCCGGCTCAGACGCGCTGTAACTTCTATCTGAATAAAAGGACACAAATCGAATGAGCAAAGACGCAGTTCTCATGTTGCTGGCGGAGGAAGGCATTGAATTTGTCGATATCCGTTTCACAGACCCACGCGGCAAGTTGCAGCACGTTACCGTTGTTGCCGATCTGGTAGACGAAGATTTCCTTGACGAAGGATTCATGTTTGACGGCTCTTCCATCGCTGGCTGGAAATCCATCGAAGCTTCGGACATGAAATTGATGCCAGACACCGACAGTATCTATATCGATCCGTTTTATGCGGAAAAAACCGCTTGTCTGCACTGCTCGGTTGTTGAGCCGGACACTGGCGAAGCCTATGAACGCGACCCTCGCGGCACAGCGCAAAAAGCCGAAGCTTACCTCAAATCTACTGGTATTGGTGATGTCGCCTATATGGGCCCTGAGGCTGAATTCTTCCTGTTTGATGATGTACGGTACTCTAACACCATCAACAAAGTGTCCTATGAAGTCGACGCGACAGACGCATCATGGAACACCGACACCGAATACGAAATGGGCAACATGGGCCACCGTCCCGGCGTTAAGGGCGGTTATTTCCCGGTGAACCCAATAGACGAATCCCACGATCTGCGCGGCGAAATGCTAAGCACGATGAAACGTCTGGGAATGAAGGTCGACAAACACCACCACGAAGTTGGATCGTGTCAGCACGAACTGGGTCTGATCTTTGGCAGCCTGACAGAACAGGCAGATGAGCTGCAGAAATACAAATATGTGATTCACAACGTGGCGCACGCCTACGGTAAGTCGGCGACATTTATGCCGAAGCCAATTGCGGGCGACAACGGATCGGGTATGCACGTGAACATGTCGATCTGGAAAGACGGCAAGCCGGTCTTTGCTGGCGACAAATACGCTGATCTTAGCCAGGAAGCTTTGTATTTCATCGGCGGCATTCTGGGCCACGCCAAAGCGCTGAACGCGTTCACCAACCCGGCGACCAACAGCTACAAGCGGCTGATCCCTGGTTTCGAAGCCCCCGTTCTGCGCGCATATTCCGCGCGTAACCGGTCAGGTTGCGTTCGTATTCCATGGACAGAATCCCCCAAAGCCAAGCGAGTTGAAGCCCGATTCCCGGATCCGGCAGCCAACCCTTACCTGTGCTTTGCAGCCTTGCTGATGGCTGGTCTTGACGGCATCAAAAACAAAATTGATCCCGGCGAAGCCATGGACAAAAACCTGTATGATCTGCCTGCAGAAGAGCTTGCTGATATTCCAACGGTTTGTGGTTCGTTGCGCGAAGCCATGGAAGAGCTTGAAGCCGACATGGATTTCCTTCTGGCCGGTGACGTGTTCACCAAAGGCCAGATCGAAGGTTATATCGAGCTGAAGATGGAAGAGGTCGAAACATTCGAGCACACACCACATCCGGTTGAGTTTGGAATGTACTACAGCTGCTAAAACGGCGCTGCGTGGGTTTTCACCCACCCTACAAATCGAATTGGGCGTCCCGTTTTGGGCGCCCTTTTTAGTGAGCGATCGTTTTCGATTTGCAGCGTTTCACCGCCGGTCAGAAAGTTTGTGACGAAAACCGATATTTCGTGCTAGCCTTGGTAGTTAGAAAAGCAATCGGGAGAGAAGTAATGCGGTTTGTGATAGCGATTTGTATTTTGGTAAGTTCGGTTTTTACCGCTCAGGCGGACACGCTAATGATGTCCATTGAGAGCCATCATCCCAACGTCGTTAGTCTGGAGTTCTATAGTCAGGACTATGATCGAGCTTGGCCCGGTGATGGGCAGGTCTACCTGTTGGAAGATAGTCAGACTCACGAATACAATCTAAATTGTGAAGCTGGCGAAACCATCTGCTTTGGGGCCTGGGTACGTAACCAGTCTGATACCTATTGGGGAGTGGGATTGAACAACTCTCAGCAATGTACCGATTGCTGTTACGTTTGTGGAGGCGGCGGGTCAAATATCCAAGTTCTTAACCCCTAGAAGCTACTTGGGTCTTCACGCATTTTGCACCGTCAAATGGGTTTCCCAAATTGGGGCCTTCTTTCTTTATAGACCAGACGCGATCATCTCGCGGATTTTAATGGCTTTTTCAAAGTGATCCAGCCGGTGAATACGTATCCACCATTCGGCCACTTCCATCAAAGCCTCGGGGTTATCATTGCGATTGGCAAAAAACGCATAGAACGACAGCCCGACAGTATCGCCCTTCTGGGCGATTTTCTGGTCACAAATAGTAATGGCTTTGCTGCGAAGGCTGCTATGCATGAGGATTTCCTTTTGGCCTATGTTTAGAATGTCAGGCCCTGTCGTCAACCAACCAAAAAGGGCGCCCACATTGGGGCTCCCTTTGTTTGCATCAGGATACGCAAGTGGTGATTAACCGCCCTGATTGCGTTGCAAGTTGGCCAAGACCTGATCAATCGAGAAACTGGCCGGTTTCGAGCGTGGTGGATAGTCTTTGAAGCTGGCCAGGAACTGCCCGACAAAGGCTTGTGCCGGGACTAGAAGGTACAGCCGGTCAAACCGCCACGGGACGTATCCGGGGGCGTCGTGTTGGGCGCGCTCAAACGGGTCGCTGTAAAGGTCGATGATCTTGGGTAGACGCAGGAATGTGAATGGTTCTTCCCAAACATCAAAGCCCTCTGCGCGTTGCTCGGCAAAGACAACTGGACTTGTCCCGGTTTAGTTCCGGTCTCTTTCGATCAATGTTTGGGGTTTCATACCCCATCATGCGCTGATTATAGGCGCTCACATTCCACAAACCGATGTCGTCCCCCCAAATTATCAGGAAGTTCATTGGCTTTTCTTTTGCGTCGAGGTGCGTAGACAGTGTCATTATGGCAGCAGCCGCAATCGATCTTGCCACGAACAACGCCCAACGGCGAGGGTCTATGTGATCATCCGGGATGGAACAAGTAGGTAGATGTTAGTGACTGGGCTGGATGTCGTAAATGCCGGAGTTCCCCAATCCGCACTGGCGGACTTGCCACTGTCGCTGCAGCAGACTTAGCAGATGTTGGAAAATTGTGGTCTGTCACTGTTATTTTCACATGAAACACCATTACCGCATCGCCATTTGGTCTAATGCTTCCCGGTAGTTTTGTTTGCGTTTCCGGCAGTGCAGGTTAGCCTGAGACAACAAACAGATCTAGAGGACCCAATGTTAACCAGTATTAGAATGATCTGTGTCACGGCAATGTTCGTCTTGCCGGGGACTGCTAAGGCCGCGCAATGCGGCAATACCAGCGCCGGGTTTGAGGCTTGGAAAAGTGAATTTGCCAAAGAGGCGCGCAAAGCAGGGGTGAAACGGCGCGGTCTTGAGGCGCTGGAACAGGTGCACTATGCCACCCGGACAATCGCGGCTGATCGCAATCAGAAAAGTTTCAAATACACGCTGGAAAAGTTCCTTCAGGTCCGGGGCGCAGATACGATTGTCGCTCAGGGACGACGACGCAAGGCACGCAACCCGTCGTTTTATGCCGCTCTGGAGAAGAAATACGGCGTACCTGCGGGCATCTTGATTTCCATACATGGCATGGAAACAGCCTTTGGTAGCTTCATGGGCGACAGCCAGATTGTCTCGGCTATCACCACCCTGGCCTATGATTGTCGCCGCTCGGAATTCTTTGTACCCCACGCGATCGGCGCGCTAAAACTGGTTGATCAGGGTGCCATCACCAGCGCAACGCTGGGGGCAAAACATGGCGAACTGGGCCATACCCAGTTCCTTCCCGGCAATGCTCTCAAATTTGGTGTGGATGCCACCGGTGACGGGCGCGTTAATTTTTATGACGAAACTGACGCCTTGGCTTCGACGGCCAATTACCTAAGACGCAAAGGCTGGAAGAAACGAAAGGGCTATCAACCGGGCCAGCCTAATTTTGTTGTGATAAAACAGTGGAACGCAGCTGGCGTTTATCAAAAGGCCATCGCCATCATGGCAGCGCGCATTGATGGCTGAATTATGCAACTCGCGCCACCAGTCTGCCACCTGTGTGCCCAAATCAGGCCTCATTCATTAAGCTTTCCCCTGATTTAGTTAATTTTTAGCGACCCATGGCATTAGTTAAATAGAGAGCGTTGCCTCTGAGAAAATCGCTTTATGCCACAGTTTGCTCGTTATTCACCTTTAGATAGATTTTTGAATGAAACCTAACGGAGGATCAACGCTGTGACCCAAATAAGCAGGTATCACGGTGGACTGGTATTCGCTGACACGCAGGAAAATGCGCTTGATCGTTTTAGTCGAATTGCCTCGGCAACTCTCAAGGACTACGGCCACTGCGTCGAAAGACAAAGCGTGATAGACACGCAACGGTCCCGGATTACCGCGAACCAGTATATGGTCAAGTTAAATCTTGGTATCGGAGAAAATTCGGGTAGAGACACCAGTCCTTCCACCGTAGCAGATGGTTTGATTAAGTTCCGTTCCGCCGTTGACCCACTTCAGCGGCTTCAGATTGAGCTTTGCCCGGCTGACCCGGCACGGGTGGATAATACCCATTCAGAATTGCTTTTGGTGGTGATGATGTATCGTAT
Organism: Paracoccaceae bacterium; assembly: GCA_003354145.1. Lineage (GTDB taxonomy): Bacteria > Pseudomonadota > Alphaproteobacteria > Rhodobacterales > Rhodobacteraceae > NORP181. Next base: position 7,669 of record PIVL01000068.1, on the reverse strand, counting down.
GGTTGATGCATATTCGGCAGAATATATCGAATGGCTTGACCCAAAGACGGTGCTAACCACAGAAGAGTTTCTTGGCGCGTTTTCAAGCGTTTCACCGCGACGCGTGCGCGGACGGCAGCAAATTCTTGATGACCGCTACCCTAACGGTGATCGCTTTGCTTCGGTAGACGAAACAGCGCCAGCCTTGGACATGCAGTTTGACAATATTTTGGGTCAAATTCCATTTGAAGGGCGCGAGGGTCCAGTATCCCTAAGCGAACAAGAAGCCTTGTCGCTGGCTTTTCGTCTTAATGGGCGACCAGACGAAATCAGCCCGGAAGAGCTTGACGATGTGCCCGATAATGATGTGCGCCGCTTGGCGTCATGGGGCTTGACTGGCATGTTGTTCTTCGTTTCGGCGCCGGTTGCGGTATCTATGGCCGCAGTGAATCTGATCAAAGGCGAAAATTTCCGCCTGAACACACAGGTCTTATCGCTAAGCGGCTGTTTGGTGGCACTCGAAAGCTCCGGAGCCATCGCCGAAGCGGTATCATACCTTCCGGTTTGACGCGGGAACATGTGACGAGTGACAAGCCCTGGCCTCATTGGCCGGGGTTTTTTCCATCGAGGCTGGCGCGAGCCAACATGTAAGTGTGAATCGAGAACACAACTGCACGGGTTTTGGGCAGGCGGATAATGCACTGTCGTTCGCTGCGGAAATAGGGCGCTGTGGCGTCATCAACCTGCTTACGACGATCATCGACGCTATGAGGTTGATGCAGGGTTGCGTCGGCGTACCAAAGCGCGTTGAACCGCCACAAGGGTCGCCCCACCTGAACCCCATCAAACAATCGCTGAACCCGTTTGGCAATGCCTTCGTCATAATCATCGACAGTGTCGTGAATGCCAATCAAAGGTTTCATGAATTTCTCTGACAACCTCCAGCTGGCCGGAAAACAAAGCACGGCTCCGGTTAGCACATGTTCGTCGCCGGTTTTTTGCAGGATGCACAGGTCTTCTTGCACCAGATGTCCCAATGTACCCATCGGATCATTGTGATCCACCATCCCCTGGACCCCATCCGGGCGAGTGACCCTGTTGCGCGCACCATCATATGTCAGATCCAGCACAGTTTCCAAAAGCTCTTGCGCTGCTTCAAAGGCGCTGTTGTCTAACGCCAGAACGGTATCTCGCTGATCCGCCAGCAAACGCGCACGCTCGGCCATCTGGGCTGGAAATGCATCATCTACCTGCAACCAGTCTTTCATCTCAAACGACGAAATTCCGGGCAGCGGCATTGGCTTGCTGGGGTCATATGGCAGGCTGGTTTGTAAAATATTGCTCATTCGTCAGCATTAGCCCGGATTGAACGAGAATTCGGCAAAAAACGACATGCAGATCGGTCGCTGTCAGACCGGACGTTTATTGATATCGGACCGAACATGACCCGGCAGCAAGAAAGGATGCCATCCGATGAGCCAACACTATCGCGACACCCGCAAAATTGACCCGAACCGGGGCGATACATTGGCCGATGGCAGCCCGAACAATCAGGACCGCATTGAAATTGGGCCAACGCAGCTGGCGTTTGGGGAATGGCAGAATGCCGGTCTAACTCCGCCCAACCTGAGCGAAATGCGCAATTATCGCTGGAAACGCCTGACGCAACATATTGTGGATCGCGGCTATAGCGGGCTTTTGATGTTTGACCCGCTCAATATTCGATATGCCACAGACAGCACCAACATGCAGCTTTGGAATACCCACAACCCGTTTCGTGCCGTGCTGCTTTGCGCCGATGGATATATGGTGATTTGGGACTATAAGAACTCACCTTTCCTTAGCACATTCAATCCGTTGGTTCGCGAACAACGCACCGGCGCCGATTTCTTTTACTTTGATCGCGGTGACAAAATCGACGTCGCGGCCGACAAATTCTCTAACGAAGTCCGCATCCTGTTGAACGACCATGCACCGGGCAACAAACGCCTTGCGGTGGACAAGATCATGTTGCACGGGCTTCATGCCCTGCAAGCCCAAGGATTTGAGATCTTTGATGGCGAAGAGGTCACCGAGAAATCCCGCTCGGTCAAAGGTGCTGATGAAATTCTGGCAATGCGCTGTGCTTCGAACGCCTGTGAGACTGCTGTCGGCGCAATGGAGAGTTTCGCGCGCGAGAACGTGCCATTGGGCAAAACCTCGGAAGATGATGTCTGGGCGGTGTTGCACGCCGAAAACATTCGCCGTGGCGGCGAATGGATCGAAACCCGTCTGCTGTCTTCGGGCCAACGCACCAACCCGTGGTTTCAGGAATGCGGTCCGCGCATCACCCAGAACAATGAGATCATCAGTTTTGATACCGATCTGATTGGCAGCTATGGCATCTGCATCGACATTTCACGCAGTTGGTGGATTGGCGACCAGAAACCCCGCGCCGACATGATCTATGCGATGCAACACGCGCACGAACATATCATGACCAACATGGCAATGCTGAAACCCGGCGTCATGATCCCCGATCTGACCGCCAATACGCATGTGTTGGATGACAGGTTTCAGGCGCAGAAATACGGCTGCTTGATGCACGGCGTAGGACTGTGCGACGAATGGCCATTGGTGGCCTACCCCGACCAGGCGGTGGTCGGCGCATATGATTATCCGTTGGAAGCAGGCATGGTTATATGCGTCGAAGCCGCCGTGGGCGAAGTCGGAGGTGATTTTACAATCAAACTGGAAGATCAGGTTCTAATCACTGAAGATGGCTATGAAAACCTGACCAAATATCCGTTTGATGCGGCGTTGATGGGACAATAATGAAGAGCGATGGCATAAACCAAGTCAGTCGTCACTACACCAAACCTGCCTCGCGTAAAGCATCCAGAAAACGCCCCTTCGTTTTTGGTCGGCCAATCCAGGGCCTGCCATCAAGGCTGCTCAAAGACGAGCCCGGCGTATGTTCCAGTAAATCGCCTAGGGCTGCTCTGGCTTCTTTAAGACGCCCCAGCCTGGCCAATGCAGCGGCCAGGACTTCGAAAGGAATAGAAAGAGGATATGGTTCGCGAATGGCCATCTGCGCGCATTCAACTGCCTCATCATAACGTTCCAGGTCGAACAGGACGAATGACTTGTAAGTTTGAAACCCACCTCCTGCGACATCAAGGGGATTCAGGCACAAAGCGTCATCAATCTTGGCGATTGCTTCTTCCAGCCGCCCCACCGAGCCCAATGCGATGGCCAGATAATAATGTGCCAGAGAGTCATTCGGATTTAACGCAATAGCAGCTTCAATGCTCGTAATCGCTGCATCAAAATTTCCCATCATGGTCAATACACGCCCGTGGGCCCAAAAACATGTGGAGTTACGTGCGTCCAGGGTGATAGCGCGCCGGGATTTCTCCAATGCCTGAACCAACAACTCGCCTCGGTCGTCAGGTTCAAACAGCAAAGCAAATCGAACACGGGCAGAAGCAGCCATTGCAAAACCCAGTGCAAATGTCGGATCAAGTTCACACACCTTGTCAAACTGTTCGATGACCAATTTGCACTTATCTCCCATTGCCGACTGGTGCATTTCAAGACCACGCTGATAAAGCCCCCAAATATCCAAATTTTCTGGCGGTGATCGGCGTGCGCGCTGACGTTCCAAATAGTCGATCTCAGGTGCAATCAACGCCACGATTTTGTCGGTGATCTCATCTTGAATCGTAAAGATACTCTCGAGCTCGCGATCAAATTTTTCCGCCCACAAATGGTTACCACTGGCAGCATCAACCAATTGTCCTGTTATTCGTACTCGTTTGTCGGCCCTACGCACACTACCTTCCAGGATGTAGCGAACACTAAGATCCTGGGCAACTTGGCGTACGTCCGGCGATTTTCCCTTGTAATTGAACGTCGAATTTCGGGAGATCACGAACAATGAACGGAATTGGGATAACCCGGTAATGACGTCTTCAGTCATACCGTCGGCGAAATATTCCTGATCGGAGTCGCCGGATAAGTTTACAAACGGGAGAACGGCAATTGTAGGTCGCGCGGAAACGTCGGCATCATCCATATTCAGCGACACGACATTCAACCGATACCCTTTTTTTGGGAACGTCTCGACGATCCCATGACCTGCTTTTCCGAGTGCGCGACGAATGTCGGCAATGCACTGCACCAGACTGTCATCTGTAGCGAACTTCCCGCGCCAGACCTGCCCGATCAGTTTGTCCTTTCCCAAAACCTCATTTGCGCTGTTGCCCAAGACCGCCAGAACCTCCCCTGACTGCGCACGCAGGGGAATTAGCTCTCCTGCCGCATTTCGTAGCTCCTTTCGGTTCAGGTCGAAATTGCAGGCTCCCAAGCGCAGAACAACGTCTGATTTCGTTTCTTTTTCACCTGGATTTCGGGACATGTCCTATGGTCCTACGGTAATTGTGCCCGAGGGGAGTTGGGTCAAACGGGAATTTGTCAGTCCTTCGCTCAGCTTTCGCGGTCATTGCCCAGTGTATCATAACTCTCCTTCGGCAGAATAAATTCCGTCACTAACCCCAGCTGACCTTCAAAAATTCAAAGGGTTTGGTTGCGGTTACACATTCCAATCCTCTGTCGGCCGACGATTGAAACTCAGAAAGGGTAACAGAGATGGGAACAGTTCAGTCAATTCTAATTGCGGCATTTCTATTTACCACTCTTGGCGCAGCCGACACTTTGGCTACCGCAGATATTGCGGGTCACTTTCACCGGGTCGCTGACAAGAGCAATGCCACACCTGACGCCTGCTACCCACGTATTAGCTTTGCCATTAAGCTGGCCGAAACGCTTGGGCAAATCAAACAGGTCAGCGGTTCCGAAACACGAGGCAACCTGATGGAGCTTTATGCAAACCTGAATTCCGGAACATGGACCCTGGTTCTAGTCCTGCCACGCGGTTTGGTCTGCGAGATCGGTAACGGAACCAGCTTTTTGATAGAGCCTCAGCCACAAAGAATATAATGGATCCAGTGTAAGTTTGGTCATGCAACGAAAGGTAGCTCACCGCCCCTCAGGTCGAATGGTGCACTTGGGCCAGAGGTCAGGAACGGCCAAACCCGGAGAGCAACCAATCCGAGTTTTCTCAGAAGACCATCCTGACCCTTAACCCAAGCAGCGTAATGCTTGACTGGTCGGGATTTAAAAGTGGGTTGTTGATGAATTGCACTGAGGGAGTGATTTGCAGCCCCGGTGAGATGGAAAAGCGATAAAAGGCCTCCATCGTCGTCTGGCTTCCGGCGACGTCATTTGCCTCGGCCCAGTTCAGCCCGATACCTGCGAGATCGGTGTTCCGTCCGTAATACCCGACGCCGACTGACACCGACCTCTTGTAAAGGGCCGCCGTCCCTTTGGATGCGCCAGCCCTTAAAAACGGCATCCATTTGTTGTCGATGAACCAGGCGGCTGAAAAAGCCGCGCCATAATCTTCAGGTCGGCTGCCGTCGCTGGCGGCATCGCCGTGCCATAGGGTCAGATGGATATTGTCGAAATACAATCGGTCAAAACCGCTGGTGTAGCCGACTTCGAAAGAGCTAAAGAGGTCACCTTCCGAGAACACGTCCAGATTCGGATCTGTCGGATCTGCATTGGCGTCAGCGACGCTAGCAACCGCATAAAAATTCGATCCCAGCTTTGCACCCGCTGCAATCCCCAGCCCCTGATTTGGAGTATTGATAGTTGGATTGGTGTTGAAAGCTAGATTCTGGAAGGCAGTGTAAGGGCTGACTAACCCGTAAATATCAACAAAGTCGGTGACGTCGATCTGGCCCGCCTGAATTGTCCATGCCCCATCCCCAGCGCGCTGGGTCCAAAATAGGTTGGTCAGCATCGTGCCATTATCGTTGAACGCGGTTCCAGTGATCGACAATGCCCCGCCGTCTAGCCCAAAGAACTGCGGAGCAACAGCGCCATAAGCATGGCGATTTTCGATCTTGAAGGTTAGCGATCCATTTTCTGTTGCCTGCCAACTGCCATAAAACCGCGCAATACCCCCGCTGGCTTTGCCTGCACCCAGGTCAGCATTCGAAGACTGCCCAAGGGATAGATAATCAAAGTTGAACCTGAAGCCATGATCTTTGGCTAGTCGATCCTTCCACGCGAAATATCCCGGCGCGATGTTACGTGGAAAATCACTGCGATACTGCGGATCGGTCAGCCCGTCACCCGGTTCAAGATTGGCCTGAACCGACGATGGACCTGCAAGGCCCTGGGCATGTGCAGGTAGGATGCCGATAGCGGCCAATATGACCGCCATCGCAATGGAAACCAGCCTGAAAAACGAAGGCACTATTCCAGCGTGTTTTTGTAAATAATTCCGTCCTTCATGATGAGAGGCATCGTCTCGACACTGTAGGGGCGCGCCGGACCGTCGAACCACTTATCTGAGGTTCCCATAACCGAGAAATCCTCAAGCGGATTGCCATCCACCAACAGAATGTCGGCATAGGCACCTTCTTCTATGACGCCGATTTTACCATCAGGGAATGGATTCATGAAATCACCAGACAGCGCTACCAACTCTCCCCCCGTCGAAGTCATTGTGACCAACGCAGTATGGGGGTCGAAAAAATCACCGTTCAGGAATTTTTCATAGGCGATCTGCTTGCTGCACTCTTCAACGCCGCCGACACAATCTGTCTGAAATGCGCGTTTGACCGGGCATTCGCGCATGTTGTCGAGGTAATCGACAAAAGTCGCCGATGCAGATTTGGCTTTGCGCAAACTTGCGGGAACACTGGCCACGGCTGGAATTGTGAGCAGACCCGGATCGAATGCAGTCAAATTTGTTGTAATGTACGCATCCTTTTCCTTCATAAGGTCGGAAATTTCACAGTCAAAACTAAAGCCATGCTCGATGGAGCGCACTCCAGCATTCAATGCAGCCATGATTGTTTCTTTCCTATACGAGTGCGCCATCACGTAACTGCCGTATTCATTGGCCACTTGCACAGCGGCCTCAAGTTCATCAGTCGATCCTGCCGCCAGCTGCCAAGGGTCAAACGCGGAAACGACCCCACCAGATTGCATGTACTTTAGCTGGGTTGCTCCCATGCGAAAGTTGTTGCGGCCGTATTTCTGGATATCGGCAACGCTGTCGACTTCTTGCGCCATATTGAGGCGACTGAAATTCGTCGATTCTCCGACAGGTGAAGTAAAGTTTGCAAAGTCAGCGTGACCGCCTCGTGTGCTCAGAAATGCGCCGGATGGATACAATCGAGGCCCCAGAATAGTTCCGGCATTGATCGCCCGCTGCAGACCGGCATTTGCGCCGCCTGCGTCCCGCAAGGTTGTAAAGCCCTGCATCAGGTACATCTCGGCCATAGCGGCGCCGTGAATCGCAAAGTCTTCCCAAGTCGTACCTGCCTCCATGGCAGGCAACGATGGCCCCATCAGCATGAGATGGGCGTGCGCTTCAACAAGACCCGGCATCAATGTGCGTCCACCACCGTCTATCACATCGGCACCTTCAGCATTGATTGCGTCCGCTGAGACGGTTTTGATCAGGTTACCTTCGACAAGGACTGAAGCATTTTCAATCAGAGCGTCATCAATACCGTTAAAGACATTTACATTAGTGAACAGAACCTGACGCGGTTCGTCCTGCGCCTGCGCCCCGCCAACCCACAGCGCGAAAGCTGCGGTGGTGGCGGCAAGTGTCTTGAAAATGTTCATT
>PIVL01000370.1 GCA_003354145.1 Paracoccaceae bacterium | reverse complement strand
GCTGATCCTCGCGTTTCCTATCATTTATGGATGCCGGACGAATTGGTGCAACTTCGCCTATCAGGAACCGCCCGGATTGTGACCGGCCCGATTGTGCGCGAACTGTGGAACCAAACACCCGTCCCCAAACGCGAAGCCTATGGCCATGTCCCCGCCCCCGGCGCGCCGATTCTGGCCTCGGATGACTGGGCCATCGCCCCCTCACCGGATCGATTTGCAGTCTTGGAAATCTCACTTTTCCATATCGACGTCGTCAGTCTTGACCGCATGGGCCATCGACGGGCCGAATATTTGCGCAGCGATGACTGGCAAGGTCAGTGGTTGTCACCTTAGTGGGATTTATTAGGCGGCCAAACGTCGGAAGTGGTTGTGGTCGTCAGACCGATCTGAAACTATCAGTAAGCAAATGACAGGCAACCCAGCTCATAGGGCAAGGAGAGCACATGGATTACCATATCGCCACCAGTTTTGACGACGCCGTAGCGACAGCGTCCAAAGCGCAGGGCATCACCCGTTTTCTGGCCGGAGGCACCGACGTTCTGGTGCAACTGCGCGCCGATATAGTCACGCCCGACACGCTGATCGATATCAAGCATATTGATGGCGTCAAAGAAATCACCCGCGAGGCCGATGGCGGCTGGCGTATTGGCATTGCGGTTGCCGGGGCCGAGATGACCGAACATGCGGCACTGATGGCAGATTGGCCCGGTGTGGTCGAAGCCATGGATCTGGTGGGCTCCACCCAGATTCAAGGCCGCGCCACGCTGACCGGAAACCTTTGCAATGGCTCACCCGCTGCGGACAGTGTTCCGGCGATGGTTGCTGCCGGGATGAGCGCGACCGTGACCGGCCCGAATGGCACGCGGTTGGCGGCGATCGAGGATATTCCCACCGGACCCGGACGCACTAGTCTGGCCAAGGGCGAATTGATTTCTGCTTTGCATATCCCAGCACGCGGCACGTCCGGTGGCGATGCATATTTGCGGTTCATCCCGCGTACGGAAATGGACATTGCGGTAGTTGGCTGTGCGGTAAACCTGACACTGGATGGCGAAACCATTACATCGGCACGCGTTGTTCTGGGCGCTGTGGCCCCAACTATTCTGTTGGTTCAGGAAGCGGCAGATGCCATCACTGGCACTACGCTGGATGAAACCTCTCTCGAGGCTTTGGCCGTCGCGGCCTCAGCGGCCTGCAACCCAATCGACGACAAACGCGGCACGATTGTATTCCGCACCCATGTTGCGGGTGTGCTGGCAAAACGCGCCGCCAAGATCGCCTATGAACGCGCATTGGCAAATACAGGGGACTCAGCATGAGCAATATTCACGTCACCACTACTGTTAACGGCGACGAGGTCGAATTTCTTTGCGATCCGCGCGAGACCCTTCTTGACGCTCTGCGCGACAAACTGAACCTGACGGGCGCCAAAGAAGGTTGCGGCACTGGCGATTGCGGTGCCTGCTCGGTGACCATGGACGGGCGGCTGGTTTGCTCTTGTCTGGTGTTGGGGGCCGAGGCCGAAGGCAAGCAGATCGCCACGGTTGAAGGCATTGCCGATGGCGAGACCCTGCATCCGTTGCAACAGAAATTCATCGAGTATGCCGCGCTTCAATGTGGCATCTGCACACCGGGCATTCTGGTCGCAACCAAGGCGTTGCTGGAAAAGAACCCAGACCCGACAGAGACCGAAGTGCGCTATTGGCTGGCAGGAAATCTGTGCCGCTGCACCGGATATGACAAAATCATTCGCGCCGTGATGGACACGGCTGCGGACCTGCGGAGGGCTTCGTAATGGCATTTGACGGACCAAAAACCACTGGATTTACCGCCGTTGGCACCACACCGGACCGTCCCGACGGGTTGGACAAAGTCACCGGGCGCGCCAAATTTGGAGCTGACGCCCATGCGCCAGGCATGTTGCACGCCGCAATTGTGCGCTCTCCTCATGCCCATGCGCGCATTGTCAGCATTGATACCTCAAAGGCCGAGGCGCTGAAGGGTGTGAAAACCATCGTCACCCGTGCCGATTTTGCCACCGGTCTGGAAGGCGAAAACTGGAACATCCTTGAAAATGTAATGGCAGGCGATACGGCACTTTATGACGGTCACGCAGTGGCCGCCGTTGCAGCGATTTCACCCTTGGTTGCCCGCGATGCGATCAAGTTGATCGAGGTGGAATATGAACGACTGCCGCATGTCACCAATGTGGACGCAGCAATGGCTGATGGCGCGCCTGTCATCCGCGCAGGCGCGGCTGACAGTTCAGTGCCCGAGGGGCTGCACCCCAATGTCGTGCGCTATCACGAAAGCGGCCATGGCGATGTCGACAAAGGCTTTGCTGAGGCAGATCTGGTGATTGAAGATCATTTCACCACCGAGGCGACGCATCAGGGTTACATCGAACCGCACGCCTGCCTTGCCCAGTTGGGCAGCGATGGCAAAGGCGAATTGTGGTGTTGCACGCAAGGACATTGGAACGTCCAGAAAATCTGTGCTGCACTGCTTGGAACCGAAACCAGCCAGCTAAGGGTTACAGCGTCGGAAATCGGCGGTGGATTTGGCGGTAAAACCACGGTCTTTATTGAACCCGTAGCACTGGCACTGGCGCGTAAAGCCAATCGCCCGGTCAAGCTGGTGATGACGCGATCCGAGGTGTTCCGGGCCACCGGTCCAACGTCGTCCACATCTATGGACGTCAAAATCGGCATGAAAAAAGACGGCACCATCACCGCCGCATCCGGAGAGTTCCGCTTGCAAGGCGGTGCGTTCCCCGGTGCTCCGATGGAATTCACCGCCATGTGTGCCTTTGCACCTTATGCTTTGGAAAATGTGCTTCAGGTTGGCTATGACGTGTTGGCAAACCGCCCCAAACAGGCCGCTTATCGCGCGCCAGGCTCGCCCATGGCGGCGTTTGCGGTGGAATCTGTTATAGATGAGCTGTGCAATTCACTGGGTCTTGATCCAATTGAAACCCGGCTAAAAAATGCCTCGCACGAAGGCACCAAAGCCAGCTTTGGACCGAAATTTGATAAAATCGGACTGGTCGAGACACTCGAAGCCGCCAAAGCACACCCGCATTTCAAAGCCCCTTTGGGTGAAAATCAAGGTCGTGGGATTTCCTGCGGATTTTGGTTCAATCATGCGGGCGAAACTTCGGTGACCCTGGCACTGTCTGAAGATGGCAGCGCGCAGATCGTTGTCGGCACGCCAGACATTGGCGGATCACGTGCGTCCATGGCGTTGATGGCGGCCGAAGAGCTGGGCATTCCCTACGAAAACATCCGATGCACCATCGCGGACACGGCGTCCCTTGGCTATAACGAGGTCAGCCATGGCAGCCGGGTGACCTATGCCAGTGGATTGGCAACCATTGCAGCAGCAAGGGACGCGGTGAAACGACTGTGTGGACGGGCGGCGGCGAAATGGGGCATTGATGAAGAGGCCGTTGTCTGGGAAGACGGCTGCGCCAAACCATCCGGGCCGAATGCTGGCGATTTTGATCCGCTTCCACTGGCTGAAATCACCAAGGACATGGGCGCCACTGGTGGGCCGATCAACGGGCACTATGAGGCCACGCCCGAAGGGGCCGGCGTTAGTTTTGCCACCCATATTGTGGACGCCGAGGTTGACCCGGAAACCGGCAAAACCAGCGTCGTGCGCTATACGGTGGTGCAGGATGCGGGCAAGGCGATTCATCCGACCTATGTTGAGGGCCAGTTTCAGGGCGGTGCCGCGCAAGGCATCGGCTGGGCGCTGAACGAAGAATACATCTATGGCGAAGACGGCCGTTTGCAGAATGATCTGTTTCTGGATTATCGCATTCCGGTGGCGTCTGATCTGCCAATGATCGACACGGTGATTGTCGAAGTGCCCAACCCCGGCCACCCTTATGGTGTGCGTGGCGTTGGCGAAACGTCGATCTGCCCGCCGTTGGCGGCAATTGCCAATGCGGTGTC
>PIVL01000067.1 GCA_003354145.1 Paracoccaceae bacterium | reverse complement strand
CAATCAGCAAAAGCGCCCGAGCCTGACAAATCATATGCATCATGACCCACCAGTAGTAATTTTTATGTCAGGTGCGGGCTCGATTATGATGGTATAGCTGTCCATCAATCGTGTTAAAAACTCATCATTCAACTCTTTTCGCTTCTGGTCGATCCAGTTGGCCGTAAGCTGTTCGCGCACCATTTCGATTTCAGGAGCCTGAGGGTCAACCCGGTTGTGCACATAGACAAGATGCGTGCCGTAGCCGGACAAAACTGGCCCGGTCCAGACCCCTTCTTCCAACTCGAACAATGGATCGGAAAACCCTTTGCCAAACAACCGCGAAATTTCGGATTTCCTTTTGTCCGGGTGGTATCTCTGCAACAAAAATGTATCGCCGAACTGGTCGGTATTGGTTGGTACTTCGGACATTTCAGACAGGGTGACTCTGGCGGCTTCGGCGTCGTCCAGCGTGGCGTTACCGCGCCGGTCAGGGTCGAAAAACACCTGGGTGAATGTGATACGAGGCTCGGGCATGTAGTCTGCTTTGTTTTCCTCAAAGTAGGCGACCAGTTCTTTTTCATCAGGAACACTTGGCTGCAACAGATCCTGGGTCAGGAATTCGACCTTTTGTGCCAATCTACGGCGGATGACGATGTCATCCTTGTCCAACCCCATTCCAAGCGCTTCGCGATACAGTATTGTTTCGCGCACCTGTTGCTGGACAAGTCCGTCCAGTTCCTGCTGTGTCGGTGGTCGGTTCCAGCGACTTTCCCAGACCGTCGCCAGCCATTCCACTTCGCCCGTCGTGACGGTGACCGTTTTGTCATCCGCAACTTTTTCGGGTTCGGCGACAATATAATAGGCAAGGTAGATACACGCCCCGGCCACAAAGAAATGTATCAGTGGGTCGCGTAGAAAATTGCGCAAAAAACCCGGTTCTTTATCGGTCATACTTTTGGCCCCTCGATCGCTCGCCATCTTGGCTATCAAAACGTTTGGAGATAATCGCCGCAAAAAGCGAACTATTTGGAGACAGAAATAACACAACACCCCGGTCGGACAAGTCGGCCAGGTTGTGAATTGGCATTATCTTCCGTTCCCACACCAAAATCTTCAGAAAGGTAGGAAGATTCCTGACTTTGGTCACACCACATGTCCGAAATTGAGATCCCTGGCTGTCAACATGACGAAAACCGGACGGACGCACTCGGCTACGCAGTCGAATTTCCAACAACTGATACCATTAAAATTTTTGCGTTGGGGAATTTACGCAGAGGCTTTTTTTAGATTTACCATCAGACTATGAAACTTCTCGCCTTGTATCGCAACATGACCTCGCAACGCTACAGCCGCAGCTTCGGGGTCACCACTTTCGAGGGCTTCCAAGATGGATCGATGCTCGGCCATAGATTGCGCCATTCGCCCGCGTAATCTTAGTTGTTGTCGCCGAAATGGTTTCAGGCGTCTGTGCAAATTCCCGGTCTCTGTCTCCAGGAAACTGTTGCCGGACTGTTTATAGATGATTTTGTGAAATCGTTCATTTTCGATGTAATAGGTTTCCGAATTCTGGCAATCCACGGCGGCCTGACATTTCTGGTTGGCGTCATGAAGATCTGCCAATGCCGAATCTGAGATGCGTACCGCTGCAAGACGCCCGCAAACGGCCTCTACTTCTGCCATGACCTCGAACATCTCCATCAATTCTACCGGGCCAGGCTGGCGAACAAACGCGCCACGGCGTGGGATCAACTCTACTAACCCTGAACGGGCAAGCCGTTGTAATGCCTCTCTAAGTGGTGTTCTGGATACGCGAAATCTTTCGGCAAGCCGGACTTCGTCAAGCCGGTCACCATCCGAGAATGTTCCGTCAAAAATGAGCTCTTCAAGCTCTTCCGCAATGGCATCTGCACGTCGTTGTTCCATATTTATGTGTTAGCTATTACAAATAGGAAATTCAAGAAATCTATTCTTGTATACAGCATTATTGACTTGAAAAACAAACCGTGTCTATCCTCCCTTCACCCCGGATATTCCCGGGTTGGATTCGTTGGGAGGAAATCATGAAATCTATGCTGAAAACTGCCGTTGCCGCACTGGCTCTTGTCTCTGCAGGCTCTGTTGCAACAGCGACCGAGCTGCGCCTGTCGCATCAATGGTCAAACAAAGACATTCGTCATCAAGTTGCTCAAATTGTAGCTGACGAAGTTGCCGCTGCCGACGTCGATCTGGACATCAAGATATTCGGCTCAAAATCGCTGTTCAAACCGCGCGAGCAATACAAACCCCTGTCCCGGGGCCAGCTGGATATGACGGTTTTGCCGCTGAGTTATGCAGGCGGCCAACAACCCGCATATAATCTGACCCTGATGCCGGGACTGGTGAAGAACCATGACCATGCGGCACGGCTTAGCAACTCACCGTTCATGGCGGCATTAGAAGAGAAAATGGCCGAAGACGATGTGATGGTGCTGGTTCACGGTTATCTGGCCGGCGGTTTTGCCGGAACCGACAAATGCATCACCAAGCCTGAGGATGTGAAAGGGCTGCAGACTCGCGCCGCGGGTAAATCCTTTGAGCAGATGCTGGCCGGCGCGGGTGCTTCGATTGCGTCAATGGCGTCGTCGGAAATCTACAACGCCATGCAAACCGGCGTATTGCAGGCGGCAAATACATCGTCGTCTTCTTTTGTGTCCTACCGAATCTATGAACAAGTCAGCTGCTACACGCCTGCTGGCGATGTTGCGCTGTGGTTCATGTATCAGCCATTGTTGATGAACAAGTCGACCTTTGAAGGGTTAAGCACAGCACAACAGGATGCCGTGTTGGCCGCGTCGGCCAAGGCCGAGGCGTACTATCTGGAAGAAGCCAAGAAACAAGACGCAGCTTCTGCTCAGGTGTTCCGTGATGCGGGCGTAGAGATTGCAGAAATGAGCGCCGCAGATTTCGAAGCTTGGCGCGCGTTGGCGCAGGAAACGTCTCTTAAGGCGTTTGTCGTAGAAGTCCCCGATGGGCAGAAACTTCTCGACATGGCTCTGGCCGTCGATTGATTCATACCGGGGCGGCGCAGGCCGCCCCTTTTTCTACCATCATCAAATAACTGGAGGCGACATTGGCCGGACAAAGCTCAGCCGCAATCGCACATACCGGAGGCAATCCCTTCCTTAAGGTCGTGGCAGGCTTGTCGACATTGGCCGGCTGGTGTTCGGCAGGTATGATCGTCGCAGCCGTGGCCATCACCTGCCAGATGATCATCGTTCGCTTTGTTCTGAATGGCTCTACGGTCTGGCAGACCGAAGCCGTCATCTACCTTGTCATTGCTGCCACCCTGATCGGGTTGCCTTATGTCCAACGACTGCGAGGTCACGTGAACGTGGATCTCATTCCAATCTCGCTTGCCCCCCGTCCGCGGTTTATCATGGCGATCCTGACGTCGATTTTGTCGATCTCTATTGTTTCGCTGATGTTGTTTTACGGATTTGAGTTCTGGCATTTCGCATGGGACCGAGGCTGGAAATCTGACACCATTTGGGGCGTGCGCCTATGGATCCCCTATTTGGCAATCCCAGTGGGATTTGGCCTTTTTCTTCTGCAACTGGTTGCGGATCTAGTCGCTGTATTGATCGGCGTCGATAAACCCTTTGGCTTGGAGTAGCGCCGGTGGATCCTCTTATGCTTGGTGGGGTCGTGGCCATCGCCACCATCCTCGTACTCTTTTCTGGCGTCTCTGTGGCCATTGGCCTTCTGATCGTCTCAGCCGGTTTCCTGATAATCTTTGATGGCGCGCGCTCGCTGGAACTCATGCCTGAGCTTCTATTTGGCAAGCTCGACAACTTCGCGCTGCTGTCAATTCCAATGTTCATCATCATGGGCTCTTCAATTGCGTCAACGCGGGCCGGTGCTGATCTTTACGAGGCGCTTGAGCGCTGGCTGACCCGTGTTCCCGGAGGTCTGGTAGTATCGAACCTTGGTGCTTGCGCACTGTTTGCGGCAATGTCTGGGTCATCTCCTGCGACCTGTGCAGCCATTGGCAAGATGGGCGTCCCAGAAATGCGCAAGCGTGGCTATCCCGATGGCGTGGCTGCGGGTTCGATCGCAGCTGGCGGGACGCTGGGCATCCTGATCCCGCCATCTGTCACCATGATCGTCTATGGCATTGCCACGGAAACCTCTATTGGCCGCCTTTTTCTAGCTGGCGTTATTCCTGGTCTGATGCTGGTCGTACTGTTCATGGCCTGGTCCCTGTACGCGACCTGGAAATCCGGCGACGCGGACCGTTTGGGATCGGGCAGCTATACTTGGGCTGAACGGTTCGAAATCTTGCCCCGTGTTCTGCCCTTTCTGTTCATAATTCTTGGTGTGCTCTATGCAATGTATGGTGGTATCGCGACCCCGTCCGAAACCGCCGCTGTTGGCGCGTTACTCTGCCTGCTGATCGCAGTGATCATCTATAGACTCTGGCACCCCCGGGACATTTGGGTCGTACTGCGTGACAGCACCAAGGAATCGGTGATGATCCTGTTTATCATCGCGGCCGCCGGTGTCTTTTCTTACATGCTCAGTTCGCTTTTCATCACCCAGTCGATTGCCGAATGGATCGGTACTCTGGATGTGAACCGCTGGGTTCTGATGGGAGTTGTGAACCTCTTCCTGCTCATCGCTGGATTCTTTCTGCCGCCTGTTGCCGTAATCCTGATGGCTGCACCAATCCTGCTGCCAATTATCGATGCCGCTGGCTTTGATCCGATCTGGTTTGCCGTTGTGCTGACGATTAACATGGAGATCGGCCTTATCTCACCTCCAGTGGGTCTGAATCTCTATGTCATCAACGGCATTGCACCCGACATCTCGCTGAAAACCATCCTGGTCGGCTCGCTTCCCTATGTGGGCTGCATGGTCCTGGCAATTTTTCTGCTATGTCTCTTTCCGGGCCTGGCGACGTGGTTGCCTGATGCTGTCATGGGAACGGCGCTATGACGGTCCTTGCTGATCTGTTATCCACCGTATTCGAACGGCGGTATCGCCGACCTGCCTCAAAGGGGCAGGACAAACGGCCAATCGAAGAACTGGCCAGCAACCTTGTTGGCTCTGCCGGGGAAACTTCTGGGTTGGCGCTGCGCCCAATCAGTTGGGAAACCCCCGCGCATATCCTAGAAAAGAACATCGCCTACGAAGCGATCAACAGTTGGGACGATCTGCGCCGCAGACTTCAGCCGACCGACCACCGTTGCTTTGCGTTCTTTCATCCGACCGTAAGATAGGTATTCCCATGACAAACCCACTTTATGACGGTCTTTTTGGTGTCCATGCCGACAAAAGGACCCCCTTCCTACACCTTCTGGATGGCACGACGATCACCCATCAGGACTTTCTTGCCAATGCGACCCGGATAGCAAATCTGACAGCAAAAATTGGATTGAAACCGGGTGACCGGGTGGCTGTGCAGGTTCAAAAATCTCCTGATGCTCTTGCGCTATATGCAGCTTGTGCACAGTCGGGGCTAATTTTTCTTCCACTCAACACCGCCTACACCGTCGATGAACTGTCTTATTTCATCAAAGACAGTGGTGCTTTGCTGATTGTGTGCGATGACCGTAGCAAGAAGGATCTATCGGCAATTGCCAATCGATCAGGAGCAACGGTTGAGACCCTCAATGCAGATGGAAGCGGCTCGCTGGCAGAGCAAGCCTCTGGCATGCCTTCGACCTTTTCGACCGTTGACCGCGATGCTGATGATCTGGCCGCCCTACTTTACACGTCTGGCACAACGGGCCGCTCCAAGGGGGCCATGCTGACGCAGGCCAATCTGCTATCGAATGCCCGTACTCTTGCCAATGAGTGGCGTTTCACTTCTGATGATGTTCTGCTTCACGCATTGCCTATCTTTCACACCCACGGGTTGTTTGTTGCCAGCAACGTGACTTTGGCAGCGGGTGGGAGCATGATTTTCTTGCCAAAATTCGACCTCGATCAAATTATCGGGCTGATGCCCAGGGCGACCACGATGATGGGTGTGCCCACCTTCTATACCCGCCTTCTGGATGACGTGCGCTTTACGCGCGATTTGACATCACACATGCGACTGTTCGTGTCCGGGTCTGCACCACTTTTGGCGGAAACCCATGGCCAGTTCGAAGAGCGTACAAACCATCGCATCCTTGAGAGATACGGCATGACCGAAACGAATATGAATACCTCGAACCCCTATGAAGGTGAACGCCGTGCGGGCACGGTGGGATTCCCGCTGCCGGACGTCGAGTTGAAGATCACCAAGTCTGACAGCGGAGAGGCATTGCCCGAAGGTGAGATCGGCCAGATCGAAGTGCGCGGCCCCAATGTATTCAAGGGTTACTGGCGGATGCCGGACAAAACCGCAGACGAATTGCGGCAAGATGGATTCTTTATCACAGGAGATCTCGGCCAGATCGACAGCGACGGATACGTGCATATCGTCGGTCGAAACAAAGACCTGATCATTTCGGGCGGCTATAACATTTACCCCAAAGAGATCGAACTGGTTCTGGACGAACAGCCTGGTGTTCTTGAAAGCGCCGTGATCGGCTTGCCGCACCCGGATTTCGGAGAAACCGTCCTTGGCGTCGTCATTCCAAAAGTTGGGCAATCGCCCGATCTGGACAAAATGATGGATGCGGTCAGCCAATCTCTTGCGCGGTTCAAACACCCTCGAAGACTCGTATTACTGAACGAATTGCCACGCAATGCGATGGGGAAAGTTCAGAAAAACGTACTCAGAGATCAGTACCAGAATATTTTCGCTAAAGCCTGATGGCTTGAGGCGGGCTGCTCCGACTACTGCCCGCGCTAATCTGCCTGACACAATTGACGAACACCCGAACTGTTGCAGTCGCAGCAAAGTTCCCCTGAAATTGCTCTATCAGCACGATGGCCTGTTGCAAACCGGCTGTTCATGATCGTTAACGATAAGAGCCCCGGCAAGGTCGTCGCGAAAGAGGACATTCAATGACAATCGAAGTTGTGAACACCACCCCAATCGAAGGACAGAAACCAGGCACTTCGGGGCTGCGCAAGAAGACCCGTGTTTTTATGCAGCCGACGTATCTTGAAAACTTCGTTCAGGCGACGTTCAACGCGATTGGCGGGGCCAAGGGAAAGTGCTTTGTCGTCGGAGGCGATGGCCGTTTTCTTAACCGGCCCGCGATCCAGACGATCCTGAAAATGGCGGCTGCAAATGGTGCGGCCAAGGTCATTGTCGGACAGAACGGGCTGTTGTCAACGCCCGCCGCGTCGCACCTGATCCGGCAAAACCAGACCGATGGTGGACTGATCTTGTCAGCAAGCCATAATCCGGGCGGTATCGACCAGGATTTTGGGGTCAAATTCAATACCGCCAATGGCGGACCAGCGCCGGAAGGCGTGACTGATTCCATCTATCTCCAAACCCAGTCGTTGGATCACTATTCCATCTTACAAGCGCCAGATGTAGACCTTGGGACGACAGGCACGCAAGCGATCGGAACGATGCAAGTCGACATCGTTGACCCGGTTACTGACTATCAGGCGTTGATGGAAACTCTGTTCGACTTTGACAAGATCCGGGCGCTATTCATCTCAGGTTTTACTATCCGCTTTGACGCAATGCATGCGGTCACCGGCCCCTATGCAACCGCCATTTTGCAGGATGCACTTGGTGCCCCTTCGGGCAGTGTCGTCAATGCGATCCCGCTTGAGGATTTCGGTGGCGGCCATCCCGATCCCAACCCGGTTTGGGCCAAGGAAATCATAGACCTCATGATGTCTGACACCGCACCGGATTTTGGGGCGGCTTCGGATGGCGATGGTGATCGCAACATGGTTTTAGGGCGTGGCATCTATGTTACCCCCTCGGACAGCCTGGCAGTTCTCGCCGCCAACGCGCATTTGGCACCGGGCTATAGGGACGGGATTGCCGGGGTCGCGCGTTCGATGCCGACCAGCCTGGCCAGCGACCGGGTCGCTGCCAAGTTGGGGATAAACAGCTATGAAACCCCAACCGGCTGGAAATTCTTCGGGAACTTGCTGGATGCTGGCATGGTCACTCTCTGCGGCGAAGAAAGTGCCGGAACTGGCTCTAACCACGTACGTGAGAAGGACGGGCTTTGGGCCGTGCTTTTGTGGCTGAACATCCTGGCCGAGAGACGTGAATCCGTCACCGGAGTTCTGACCGACCACTGGCAAATCTATGGCCGCGACTACTATTCCCGCCATGATTACGAGGCGGTCCCCAGCGATGCGGCAAACCAGCTAATGTCCGAGTTGCGATCAAAGCTTTCAGACCTTGCCGGACAAAGCTTTGCAGGTCTGAACATCGTATCGGCGGACGAATTTTCGTATCTTGATCCGGTCGACGGGTCAGTTAGCGAAAACCAGGGAGTTCGTATCAATTTCACCGGGGACGCGCGGGCCGTATTGCGCCTGTCGGGAACCGGAACCGAGGGTGCCACGTTGCGCGTCTATCTAGAGCAATTCGCTCCGTGTGGTGCCAACCATTTCAAAGACCCGCAAGACGTATTGGAAAAGGTCAGAAACGCCACGTCGATTATCATCGGAATCGAACGTCATACCGGGCGAACAAACCCTGATGTCATGACCTAGGCCGACCAGCCTGGGCGGATAGCCTACCCGGTGCGTGGCAATTTCCGTCGAAACACTGGAAATGCGCACGCGCCCCTCTAAACAACTCGGCTCCGGCATTGTCTACGGTGAGTTCTCAGCTGTTTTCTATAGCCACACCTGACCGCCACACGCCGGTCAACCGGACCCCCGCGTCAAAATGCACAAAATCCGCAGTATCACCGGGCCGCAAATGGCCCAGATCATGCCCGCGCCCAATGACCCCGGCAGGCACCGAGGTGGCCATGCCCAGAGATTGGGCCAACGGCATGCCAAGACCGATCAGATTGCGCACCGCCGTGGGCAGATCAAGATCAGCTCCGGCCAGCGTGCCATCATCCAGAGTCAACCGCCCGTTCCGGCGCAAAATTACCCGCCCATTCAGGGTGAAGGACCGAATATCGGACCCGGCCACCGCCATTGCGTCACTGACTAGAAATATCCGGCCCGGCCCCTGTTTTGCCGCCAGCGCCAGCAGCATTGTTTCGGGATGCACATGGATCAGATCACCAATCAGACCCGCCGACAACGACCCCAGCCGCAGCGCCGCGCCAACAACGCCCGGTTCACGGTTGCCCAGCTGACGCATTGCGTTGAACAGATGGGTGACACAGGTGACTCCCACTTCGGCAGCCTTAGTGCAGGTATCGTATGACGCGTCCGTGTGACCCAAAGACAAAACCGCCCCGGCCTGAACCAGTCGGCGCATCTGCTCGGTTGTCACATTTTCCGGTGCCAGCGTGATCTTGAGTACAGGCAGACGCTGCGCCGCATCGCACAGATACACCAGATCATCATCAGTCATGGGACGGATCAAACCCGGATCATGCGCGCCCTTGCGGTTTTTGGACAGGTGCGGTCCTTCAAGGTGCAGCCCGACTATGCCAGCCAAACCTGTCGCCACCGCCGATTCTACCGCAGCAATAGCGGCGCGGGTGATTTCGGGTCGGTCGGTAATCAGTGTTGGCAAGATCGACGTAGCCCCCAAACTGGCGTGGGCCCGTGCAATGGTGCGTAAACAGTCAACCCGTGGCGAGTCGTTGAACATCACCCCGCCGCCGCCATTTACCTGTAGATCGACAAATCCTGGTGCAATCGTACCGCCCGCCAACTGCACTGATATGGTTGCTTTGGGCACATCCTTGGGCTCCAGAATGGCCGAGACCACGCCTCCTTGCACCAGCAAGGCCCGCCCTGTGTGCAGCGTGATGCCGTCAAATATATCCGCGCCAATATAGGATGTGGCTGGCTCGCTCATACGGTTTCCGTGACCTTTTTCAAATGGCGCGGCTGATCCGGGTCAATGCCGCGGCCAATGGCTACCTGTTCCACCATGGAGTAGAACGACACGATTAGAGCAATCGGATCAGCCAGCCAATGGCCAGTGCGCACATGTTCAATTCGGGTTGCCTGCTGCGCCTGGTCCGAGGTGACAAACACATTCGCACCCTTGGCCGCGATTTGGTCGGCAATCTGCACCAACGAGGTTTCGGCCGCATCACCGGAAGCAAAACCCAACACGGGAAAGCCGGACCCGACGATGGACACAGGCCCGTGCAACACCTCGGCGCTTGAAAAGCTCTCGGCATGGATCTGGCAGGTTTCCTTGAATTTCAGCGCCGCCTCGTTCGAAATGGCCCAGCTTGGCCCGCGCCCAAGTGTGTATAACGATTGGCTTGAGGTAATGGCCGCCTGCACTTCTGGCAATGACAATTCCGCCGCACGCTCTAGCGCTTTGGGTAATACGTGGATCGCCGCGAGCAGGTCAGTATCGCCTTTCCACTCAGCTATCAACAATAGTGCAGCCACTGCAGAGGTGACAAAAGTCTTGGTCGCCGCAACGCTGCGTTCGGGTCCGGCGTGAATGTTCAGCACGTGTTCGCTGGTCTCTGCCAACGGCGAGGTTGGATCATTGGTGAGAGCCAACGTCAGCGCCCCATCGCGCCGTGCAGCGCGGGCCATCGCCACAATGTCAGGGCTTTGCCCCGATTGCGACACTGACAGACACGCGGACCCCGCCAGCTTTAGTGGTGCCCCATAGATCGAGGCCACGGATGGGCCGATCGAGGCTACGGGCAAGCCCAGCGTCAATTCGCTGATGTATTTTAGATAAGTGCAAATGTGGTCGGATGACCCGCGCGCCACTGTCACCGCAAAGGAAGGATCGCGGTCACGCAAGGCTTGGGCGGCACGTGCAATATCGTCACGGCCCGCGCTTAAAAGTCGCTCGACCGCTTCGGGTATTTCGTTAATCTCGCGCCGCATTAGGCTGGACATAGTCGGCATCTCATTGATCCTTAGCTTGGTGAAAGACGTAATTCAGCAACAAAATCATAGGCATCGCCGCGATAAATCGAACGGGTAAACTCAATCACGCGACCGCTGGAAAGATACGAGATACGCTCGATCTTCAGTCCGGCAGCCCCTGCAGCCACACCCAGCAACCGGGCATCGTCTTCGTCAAGATTGATGGCCGAAATTTTCTGGTGCGCCCGCACCGGCCGATTATCGTCCTGATCCAGAACTTCATACAGCGAACTGTTGACCAGAGTCGGATTGGGCAAGACATCTAGTGGCAATGACGCCCGCTCTAACGCCATCGGCTGTCCGCCTGCCTGGCGCAGCCGCGATATCCGCGCCACAGATGAATCCGCAGCGAGCGCCAGCGTCACCACCTCTTCCGGTGACGGCAGAAAGATTCCGCGTTCCAACCAAGTCGAGGAGGAACTAAGCCCGCGCCGCGCCATATCTTCGGAAAATGAAGTCAGATGCGACAGCGATTGCTCTACCCGTTGCACCGCTCCGGTGATGAACGAACCTGAACCCTGCCGTTGAACGACCGCGCCCTTACGCACCAGCTCCCGTATTGCTTTGCGGACAGTCACACGCGACAATTCAGTTAACGCCGCGATCTCGCGCTCTGGAGGAAGCGGCGCATCGGGCAACAGCAAACCACTGTCGATGCCCTCTTCGATTCGACGGCGCAGTTGTACGTATCGCGGGCCCGATGACTCGTCCCGCCAGTTTTCTGATCGCAGAAAATCTGTAATGTTCATGCGGAGTGCTCCTGCGCAATTGCCTTGTCGGCAGCACTGGCCGCCAATTGCAACGCACCGTCCAGTGCGCTTCCTCTGGCTGAACCGATGCTTGCCACGAGATCCTTAGGCAGCCATGGAGTATATGCTGCCGCCACCCCACCGGTCAGGCATACCGTTTCGCCAGGCGCCCAACCCAGCTGTTTCACACCATTTACGATATAATCAGCGCCCCGCTGCATTAGCATTTCACCAACCACGTCCCCATTCTTGGCTGCAGCTACGACACATGGTGCAAGCTCGGCAATATCTCCTGGTGCTGCAGTGCTGGCAAAGGCAACAATCTTGGCCGCGTTACCAAATCGGCGCAAACACTCGGCTGTCATTTCCGACGATTGCCCAAGCCCATCGACCGAATGCAAAGTCGCCGTCAAAAGCCCTTTGCCAAGCCAGGCACCAGAAGCTTCATCCCCAAGGGCCAGCCCCCAACCACCAATAAACTGAATCTTGCCGCCCGATTGCCGTGCCAGAAATGATCCGGTGCCGATGCCTGCCACTGCCCCTGTGTGAGCCCCTAAGGCACCAGCAACTGTCGACACCCGGTCGTCGCTGACCGTGACCCTTGCCAGCCTCAATCCCGCCGCAACTTCTTGTGCATCCTCGTCCAGCAACACCCCGGCCAACGCTACATGTGCGTAGCTGTTCGCAAGTGTTTCTGCATTAATCCCGGTCTCTTTGATCACTTGATCAATCCCGCTTTGCACAGTGGCAATCGCCGCCAGCCGGTCGGTGGTCGCATTGGCGCGACCCAGCGTGACTTCGCACCGCCGCTGCCCATACAGCAACGCCACCCGGCACGACGTGCCGCCGCCATCAACGCCAATCAGGCAGATATCACGCGAGTCCTTCATTTGAATACCTATATAATACCTATTAGCAATTGAACAGTCCCGCCCTCCATAAATAGTGAAAAAACTGGCCCTTTTTCGCAGAAGTTCGATTATGGTAGACAAAAGGTATTAGATAGGTAGTGTAGTTACACAGGGAGGATTCGCATGCCAATGCGCGATTTACATGCCATAGACGACACCGGTCACGCGCTGGATGTGTTGCCGCACGCTGAGGTTACTCAGCGTCTGGCGGATGCGCAAAGCTGTGCCTTGCACGCCTTGACGCCGGCTCTGGGCGACCTGACACAGGGCGCCGAACTAATGGCCAACGCATTGCGCAAGGGCGGTGCCCTGGTCTACGCGGCAGCGGGGTCTTCGGGATTGATGGCGGCGGCAGATGCGCTGGAACTGCCCGGCACATTCGGCATCCCGCCCGAGCGAATTCACATTCTGATGGCAGGCGGGCAACCCACGTCGTCGCGCATGCCCGGCGGCACCGAGGACGATTCAGCCGAGGCCAGCGAGGCTGCAAAGATTATCAAGGCCGATGATTGTGTAATCGTGGTGACCGCCAGCGGCTCGACACCCTATGCACTGACGGTGGCTCAGGTCGCACAAGCCGTCGGCGCTGTGGTAATCGGTATCGCCAATACCGCTGATGCGCCGCTGTTTGAATACGCAACGCTGGCAATATGTCTAGAGACACCGCCTGAGCTGCTTGCCGGATCTACGCGACTGGGAGCCGGCACGGCGCAAAAGGTGGCGATGAACTGCATGTCAACGCTGATGGCGGTGAAATTGGGCCACGTGCACGACGGTATGATGGTCAATCTGCGCGTGGAAAACACCAAGCTACAAGAACGAGCGACCAGCATGGTGGCCGATATTGCCCGGATTTCCACAGCAGAGGCCCGCGGACATCTTGAAGCCACTGGCTACGAAGTCAAACCCGCAATCCTGCTGGCCGCTGGTGCCGCCAATCGCGACCAGGCCACAGCAATACTGAAGAAAGTAAATGGACATCTACGCGCCGCATTGGCGCAACTTTAACGCCATCCCGCAATTGGGGCGGAACAACGAAAAATCCAGGGAGGATAACATGAAGACTTCTACATTCACGGCCACATTGCTGGCCACAACCCTGCTGACAGGCAGCGCGCTGATGGCCGCAGATGTCACTTTGGAAATCGAAAGCTGGCGCAACGACGATCTGACGCTGTGGCAGGAAAAGATTATTCCTGCATTCGAGGCGGCCAATCCGGGTATCAAGGTGAAATTCAACCCGTCGGCCCCGGCCGAGTATCCGGCGATACTGAATGCGAAACTTGAAGCGGGCTCAGCTGGCGATCTGATCACCTGCAAGCCGTTTGACCATTCGCTTGGCCTTTACGAAGATGGAAGATTGGCAGATTTGTCGGACATTGCCGCCATGGCAAATTTTTCTGACGTGGCAAAATCCGCATGGCAAACAGACGACGGGACCCAGACTTTCTGCGTGCCAATGGCGTCGGTGATCCACGGCTTTATCTATAACAAAGACGCGTTCGAAGAGCTTGGCCTGACGGTTCCCGAAACCGAAGCCGAGTTTTTTGCGGCACTGGATACGATCAAGGCGGACGGCAACTATATCCCGATGTCGATGGGCACGAATGACCAGTGGGAAGCGGCCACAATGGGCTATAACAACATTGGGCCCAACTACTGGAAAGGCGAAGAAGGCCGCTTGGCGCTTATCGCTGGCGACCAGAAACTGACAGATGCAGCTTGGGTTGCACCTTTTGAGCAGCTTGCAAAGTGGGGCGCTTATATGGGTGACGGGTTCGAGGCTCAAACCTATCCTGACAGCCAGAACCTGTTCACCTTGGGACGTGCCGCGATCTATCCTGCGGGCAGCTGGGAAATCAGTGGTTTCAACGGATTGGTCGACTTTGAAATGGGCGCATTTAGCCCGCCGGTGCAGAATGCTGGTGATGAGTGCTATATTTCGGATCACACCGATATTGCGATTGGTATGAACGCAGCGACTGAACATGCCGACGAAGCACGGATTTTCCTGGAATGGGTTGGCTCAGAAGAGTTCGCCACAATCTACGGAAACGCCTTGCCAGGCTTCTTCTCGCTGTCCAGCTTTGACGTTCCAATGGTTGACCCATTGGCACAGGAATTCGTGTCCTGGCGCGGGAAATGTAACTCGACCATCCGGTCAACATATCAGATCCTGTCGCGTGGCACACCGAACCTGGAGAACGAGACCTGGAATGCGTCCGCACAGGTGATCAAAGGCGAAGAAACGCCTGCCGCTGCGGGTGAAAGACTGCAGGCCGGGCTGGCCAGCTGGTACGCCCCACATCAGTAAATCAAACTACCGGCGGTCGGCTTTACTTAATAAGCCGCCCGCTGGCCTTTTGTTAAATATTTTTGACGCCTGTAGAGGACACCTGTTCATGACTTGTAAGCCGGTATCAAATACACCCGATCTTGCGGTGCAGGCGACGAAACAAATGGCGATGATCGAAAGTGCTTGTTTTGCGATTGCTCAAGAGTTGGGGAACTACACTCATGGCTAATCGCCGCCCCATTCGCTGGCATATAGGCGTGTTTCTTGCGCCTGCTGTGCTGGTTTACACAGCCGTGATGATCTATCCGCTGTTCAACACAATGAGGCTGGCACTTTTCACCGAAATCGACCAGCAGCGGGTTTATGTCGGGCTTCAGAATTTTAGCGCCCTTTTTGGGCAAGCGGTCTGGTCAGACGCGTTCTGGAACGCTTTGGGAAACAATTTCTGGTTCTTTCTTATCCATATGTTGGTGCAGAACCCCATTGGGATAGGACTGGCTGCGATCCTAAGTCACAAGAGGCTGCGCTTTGCTGCATTTTATCGTTCAGCCATATTCATTCCAGCAATCCTATCCTTCGTGATCGTCGGATTTGCATGGAAATTGATCCTGTCACCTATCTGGGGGATCGCCCCCTCAATGCTGGACATGGTTGGCCTCAAATCCTTGTTTGCGCCCTGGTTAGGAAAAGAAGAATACGCGCTGACCACTTTGGCCTTGATCTCAGTCTGGCAGTTTGTCGGCATTCCAATGATGCTGATCTATGCCGCCCTGCTGTCGATACCCGAAGAGGTGCTGGAAGCCGGGGAATGTGATGGCATCACCGGCATGTCGGCTTTCTGGAAGATCAAACTGCCGCTGATCTTGCCCTCGATAGGTATAATTTCGGTGCTGACATTTGTCGGGAATTTCAACGCTTTCGATCTGATCTATTCAGCGCAAGGCGCGCTCGCGGGGCCTAACTTCTCGACCGACATTTTGGGAACATTCATGTATCGCACGTTCTTCGGATTTCAGTTGCAATTGGGCGATCCGCATATGGGATCGGCTATTGCCACGGCAATGTTCGCAATCATCCTGATCGGGGTTTGCATATACCTGTTTGGTATTCAAACCCGGATCCGGCGATATCAGTTCTGAGGGGATGACATGAGCAAAGCGCGTCGTAACCCCGTCAACATGGTCGCTGCACATGCGATTCTGATAACCTATACACTCATTGCGCTGTTTCCGGTATTTGTGATCCTGATCAACAGCTTTAAAAGCCGCAAAATGATCTTTCGAGAACCGCTTGCCCTGCCCAATGCGGACAGTTTTTCACTCATTGGATATCAAACCGTGTTGAAGCAGGGCGATTTTTTCCTCTACTTCCAAAACTCGATGATTGTCACCGTTGTATCGCTGTTTCTGGTATTGCTGTTTGGCGCAATGGCGGCGTTCGCACTGGCCGAGTACAGGTTCAAGGGCAACACGCTGATGGGGCTGTATCTGGCGCTTGGTATCATGATCCCAATTCGTATTGGCACCGTGGCGATCCTGGACATGATGGTGCAAACCGGTCTGGTTAACACGCTTTGGGCGCTGATCCTGGTCTATACCGCCCAAGGGCTACCTCTGGCGGTGTTCATCCTAAGTGAATTCATGCGTCAGGTTTCAGACGATCTCAAAAACGCTGGGCGCATTGACGGGCTTAATGAATACACCATCTTTTTCCGGCTGGTCCTGCCGCTGGTACGTCCGGCTATGGCCACGGTGGCGGTGTTCAACATGATCCCGATCTGGAATGACCTGTGGTTCCCGCTGATCCTGGCCCCAGCTGAGGAAACCAAGACACTTACCCTGGGATCACAAGTGTTCATCGGCCAGTTTGTCACGGACTGGAACGCGGTGCTGTCCGCGCTCAGCTTGGCAATTCTGCCGGTGATGATCCTTTACGTTATCTTTTCACGCCAGCTGATCCGTGGCATCACATCAGGAGCGGTCAAATGATCCGTGTACTTATCGCCGGGCTGGGCAACATGGGTCTAAGCCACGCATTGGCGCACCACCATCACGCGGACGCTGAAATTGTCGGACTGGTGAATCGATCAGGTCAAATTGATCACCCTGATCTGGGGCAATATCCGATATTTTCAGACTATCA